>JAISXS010000007.1 GCA_031270385.1 Puniceicoccales bacterium
CAAACGTCTCGCTCGCTTCCTTTACCGTATGCGTGCTTTCATATTTTAACACACTTTTTTTCAAATCCGTTGTATATAGTCATCTTCCCCGAGAAAAGCATGCTCCCCCCGTTTTCCAAGAAACGTGAGCCCCGCCAATAAATGTCATTAGACAGATGCTTTTTTCAAGTAAGATAACTATAGTATGCCATCTACTCTTCATGTGCAAATTTAAATGCGCTTGTCAAGGAGTTTGACTATAGATATCGCTAGACAGAATGCTTTTCTCAAGCAAGACAACTATACTTAGCGGAAAGATTTTCGTTTTTTGGAATGTAGAGTATGCTTTTCTTGGGGAAGATGACTGTATGCGCCATAGTTTTTCCGGACGTGCAACAGATGTGGAGGCTCAGCTTTTTCCGGCCGCAGGTCTTATTACATTTGCGATGAATTTTCTGCAGATAAGAAGATATGCTGGAATAGCCAGCGCGATGGAGAGTGCAATCGCAGTAATGTCGCTATGGCGCAGTACCAGCGGGAGATAGTTTTTTATGAAATTTACGAAAAACTTTGCAGCGAATGCTATGGCGGCAACCGTGACACAGCCGCGGACTATCGTGGTACAGTTGCTGAGGCCAAATGAAATTGGTATGCTGGCAGTTCTTTTGAATAGAATTAATAGGAGGATGCACTGCAAAATGGCAGTACTTGCCGTTGCCATTGCCAGGCCAGTTGCTCCGAACGGGCCGACCAATGTTAACGCGAGAAAGGCGTTGGAGACCAAAACGATTACACCGACAAGTGCCGGAGTTTTCGTATTTTTCAGTGAATGAAATCCGCGAATTAACAATGCCGACGTCCCCGAGAACACCATACTAACGCAATATGCCGTAACCAATGGGACGACACTAAGTACGTCTTTGCTGGAAAAGTCCCCATATTCGAACAGTACTGATATTATTTCGTGCCTTAGGATGAAAAGGCCAACAGCCGACGGGAGCAGAATCCATGCCATCGCAACGAGGCAACCGCTAAAGGTTTTTCCAATTGCACTGGCGGATGCGTCTGAACTCGCGGACTTTGCGATTGATGGGAAAAAAACTGTAGTAATCGCCGCACCGAAAATACCAGTCGGAAGTTCGGTTATACGAACAGCGATGTACAATGATGCCACAACGGATGGTGAAAAAGTATAGGCAATACCACGGGAAATAAGGATATTTAGTTGTTCTATCGCTGCACCAAATGCTCCTGGCAAAAATAATTTCCAAGTCATTCGCATATTTTCTTCCATATCGTGACACCCCGAACTAGATGTCGGTCGCCAGCCGATGGCAACTAACGCGCACAGTGAAATTATCAACTGCAGAATTCCACCGATCAACACACCGGCTATCAGGCAATGCATCAGTTTTATCCCATCGAAATTGTAGCATAATCTTCCGATGAGTAGGGACAGAATCATTGAAATATTCATCCAGATTTGGTTGATCGACGCTATGAAAAATTTTCCCAAAATATTCAGTACAGCGGCACACATGGCAGACAGACAAACGAACGCCATGTATGGCAGTAGTGCCGATGTAAATGACAGCACCATTGTCCATTTTTCGCCAATAATAACGTCCTTGGCCGCTAGGACGGTAATAATGTTGCTAGTTATTAAAATTACGACATAGATGACGGCTAAAATGCAAAACAAAATGGTCACCAAGCGGCGGATTATGAGGTTGAACAGATTGAACATTGACTCTCTGCCGTGGCTGACGTATTGGGACGACAACATGGGAACAACGGCGGACGAAAGAGCCCCTTCCCCGAGTAGGCGGCGAAAGAGATTTGGCAGACTAAATGCAAGTATGAATGCACCAAAAATTTCTGATGTGCCAAAGAATCGGACTGTGGCCCTATCCCGCAGATAACCGAATATTCTAGAAACGATCGTCATCGACGAAACGATCGAAATATTTCTAATCATGCTGCTTTTTGCCATATATCACCGCATTCGGTTGCCTGGAGTTACTCGTGCGTCCGAGACGTCTCAATTCTATAACATTACACGACTCCTCAAATTTATGCGACCCTGGTACCTCGAATATCAGACGTGAAGTGGTAGAGCCTTTCAGGAATTTTGAAAAGATTTCCAATAGTTCGCTACCTCGATTTTCAACCATGTTGTATGGAGGGTCGATGAAAATTACGTCAAATTCCGCAGAACAAGATTCTGCGAAAACGAAAATGTCCTGGCACAGCACCTTCGTTGTAAAATTTCTGGCGGTTGATTTTCTTACTTTTTTTATGTTCCATTCAATGGCATCCACCGCTGATCTACTTTTTTCCACGAAGACACAGCCATCAGCCCCCCTACTGAGCGCTTCTAGACCATAGCTTCCGACGCCAGCAAATGTGTCTAGAACGAGGGATTTTTGCACGGCACGACCGATGGAAGAAAATACAGCTTCCCGTAGAAAATCAGTTGCCGGACGTAAACACCCCACGTCTCGCGGTACATCGAGCAGTATGCCACGGGCATTTCCTCCAGTGATTCGCATCGCGAATAACAGATGAAAATTTTGCAGCAAATTACGATATTTTTTCTGAGAATCTTGCGATTTTCACGGCTCGCTTTGAATTTCCGTCGAATGTTAGGACGACTCCATTGAGACGGACATCGTTCGTTGCCACGTCGAACCTTTGCGGAATTCCAAATTTCATGGAGTACAAGACCGGTGAAATTTCACGGCCAATGACCGATTCATGCGGCCCACACATCCCGAGATCCGTTATGTAGGCGGTTCCGTTCGGTAGAATTCGCTCATCTGCGGTTTGAACATGGGTATGAGTTCCGACGATTGCGGAAACTTTTCCATCGAAATTCCACCCAAGAGCGATCTTCTCCGATGTCGCTTCAGCATGTACCTCGACTAAAAAAATATCAATATTTTCGCCATTATTTTTTAGAAGATTCTCTACCGCTTCGAAGGCACAGGATGCGTGAATTTTCATAAAATTGCGACCGAGAACCAGACAGATCCCAATCTTTGTGCCGCCATTTTCGATTGTTACAAAATTTTTTCCTGGACAAATCCTCGGTAGATTCGCCGGCCGGCAAACATATGGCAACCCATCGATGTCCACGTCAAACCCCGTCCTGTCCCAGACATGATCTCCGAGAGTTATGGCATCCACGCCGGCGTGGTGTAATAATTCGGCATGGGCACGCGTTATACCGGCTCCAGAGGTTGCATTTTCACCATTCGCAACCACAACGTCGATACCATGTGTCCTCCTTATGCCATCGAGGTTGGCAACTATCGCCTCCCGTGCCGGACGACCAACTAGGTCCCCGAGGTACAAAATTCTCAACGAAGACTGTATTTTCCTCTCCATAAAAGCATTTCGGTGATGCTAGTCCTAAATCTTACAAAGTACACAAAAAAGGATGGAAAATTCTCTATCCGTTTTCATAGTTTCCGCCATGTCATTTTTCGATAGGTTGTGGAATTGTGTTATCATCGCTGTTTGCGTCGTGTTTCTCAGTGTCTCTGGGGCGCGCTGCGAGGATGTTGTAGACTTCGTTTCCGATGAAATTTCGGATAACATGGAGACTTCCAGGGAAAATAACCTCATCCCAGTGTATGCCAACGACATCGCCGCCATAGTAAACGATGAAATAATAACTGTGGCGCAAGTGATGCGAGGGGTCGCTTACTTTTTGCCGCAAATACGCGCTGAATCATGGTCTCTGGCAGATTTTAACAGAAAAATACATGAAGCAAAAAATACTGTTTTGAATGCTATGATAGAAAAAATTTTAATAGTTTCCGATTTCAAGGCAAAAGGTGGGCGCATACCGGATGGCTTGTGTAAAAAAGAATATGAGGCCCACGTGCGCAACAGATTCAACGGCGACAGGGTGGCATTTGCGAAGTTTTTGCGAGAAAGCGGAAAATCTGTCAGGGAGTTTAAGAAGGATATCGAGGAAAGTGTCGTTGTTAGCTTCGTTGTGAGTGACATATTGAAGTCGAAAATGGAAATAAGTCCCGCGAAAATCAGGGAATATTACGATGAACATATTCAAGATTTCATCGTAGATCGCCAGGTTTTTGTGAGCGAAATATCCATTGCGAAAAAAAATTATGGCGAAAACGAGCTCCAGTCAAAGATTGCGGCTGTGGTAGCAGCAATAAAAAACGGGAAAGATCTGCAGCATATAACATCCACTTTCAGCGATTTCAGAAAAAATCAGATAGGATGGGTTGTAGTCGATCAGTTGATTCCAGAATTTTCCGATGTCGTTCGCGGATTGCAGAGTGGGGAATTTTCGGAACCAGTGGTCACGGATGATAGGGTGTACATATTCTTCGTTTCCGATGAGCGGCCGGCAAAGAAATTCGCCATCGGGGAGGTTAATAGCGACATCGAAAGGATTCTGGCGGCAAAATATAAGACCGAGGTAAGGGACAATTACGTAAAAAAATTGAAGGAACGGGCATACGTAAAAATTTTTCTGTAAGTTCCAACATAGCTCAGGCGTGGGTGTGATATGCCTTTGCCCGCTGTGACAGGGCCCTATCATCAAAAGCGATATGTTATTTAACTTGTAATTTTGTTAAAATTTGTTCGTTGCGCTCGTCTCTTCCGTAAAAGTCCATCGGTAAAATGTGAGTTCCGCTGTCTTTAAAAATCGGAAAACTCGGACGCAGACGTCGTATAGTCATTTTATTCGAGAAGAGCGTATTATTTTTTCATAAAAATTGGAATTTTTCCGCCAAATGTCGTCGAGTAGAATGCTTTTTTCGAGTAAGATAACTATAACCAGGGAGACGATTGCCGAATTTTTACTCTCTTTGTCGAAAGATGTCATGTTTTGGTATCCACAAACAATAACCCGGAATCGAGCCAATTTTCATTACTTATAGCTGTTTCATCTGAAAAGGGCATGTTTTTTTATAAAAAGGAGGATTTTCTTCGCCAAATATCGTTGAGTTAGAATGCCCTTGTCGAGTGTGATAGCTATAACTTCGTCGCTGATGTGTGGTTGTCTTATAGCTGTCACGCTCGACAAAGGCATCCCGCCTAGCGATACTCGGCGGGGGAATTTTCCTTTTTACAAAAAAAAGTACGTCCTTCTCAGGTGAAGCAACTATAGTCATTTTCCCCGAGAAAAGCACACTCTTCATTCCAAAAAACGGGAATTTTTCTGCTAAATATCGTTAAATAGAATGCTTTTTTCAAGTAAGACGACTATATGTTCGGTAGCCGGGATGAACTTCTGGCTTTTACAGCTGTTTCATCTGAGAAGGGCGTTCCTTTCTTTGCAAAAAGAAAAATTTTCCGCCAAGCATCGTTGGGTAGGACGCCTTCGTCGAGTGCGACAGCTATGCAAACCTTTTTGTGGTCGCCGCACCCAGCAAAGGCATCCTCACCAATGATATAGCCATCTTGTCCGGTGAAAGCATATTATCCTTTCACAGAAGCGGTAATTTCTCCACCAAACACCGTCGGACTGAACGCCCTCCCCGAGTAAGATGACTATATTTGGTGGAGAATTCTCGTTTTTATGAAAAATAACATGCTCTTTTCGGGTAAAACGATCACAACAAGACGGCTCTGCTGAGTGCGGCAATTGGGGTTTGGACGTCACTCACAGAGCTGTACAAATCGCTACTAATCTTGCACTGATGAATACAAGTCCAGCCACTTGATGAGATTGGCGAACGACTCTTCGCGGTCGTGTGTGTCCCCGGACTTTGTGGCCTGTAGCATTTTCACTATCCCATCGGAAGTTTCAGATGCAATGAATCCGCCAAATATTTGTTGAATGTACACTATGATTGCGTCCACAGGCCTGGTCACATCATGACCTTTTTTCAGCAAAGCTAGACATTTTTTTACATTTTTGGCAATATACTCCATTTCCAAGACCAGTAAATCCTCACCTATCGAACGATCCACGGTGATGGAACATGTTGTTTGCTTGATTTCCGCCACCAGCCTGTCAACGGACGTCGGCGTTGGTACATTATTCGGGTTTGGCCACCCTTCAACTGTATCATTATCGTTATGATTACCGATATCGACCAAAAATACACCACCAGGTGTTTCCTCTACCTCCTCAGTTTCCTGTGTTTCTAGTATTTCATGCAAACCAAGACTATACACGATAGCTGCGCGATTTCCCAGGTGGCTATTCGTCGAAAGCAGTTGGCCTTGTTCTGCACCGGCAATGGGTTCGTGACTGGCGTCATCCATCGCAACGGCACTGCCACCGTGTGTGTTGGTGTTTTCATTGACATTGACATTTTGGTTAGCTAACAACAAATCACTGGACGGTTGCAAGCTAAAATGAATCCTTGTACTCATACTAATCTATCTCCATTACTTTAAACTCGCTTGATTCCGTCGCGTCACTACACTCGCATGCTCCGTTAGATGACGAAACGGAATGTGTGGTGCGAAACATGGAAGCACGCACCCACCTCAAACACAACGGAGAGTCTGAAAAAATTGGCAAAAAATCAATCCCTAAATTTGTTAGCGAAATAGTTAGTGAATATAATTACCAGGTATTTATGTAATTGTCTTATTTGAAAAAAGCATTCTGCCTAACAATATTTAGCGGAAAGATTCCCATTTTTTGGAATATGGTGTGTGCTTTTCTCGGGGAAGATGATTATATATTGTCAAATTTCGTTCTCGTCTAGCCAGCGAAATAAAATGACCTCGTATCTGCGGCCGAATCTTTTGTTGATCCGCGATAATTTATCCAAATCGTCGTTGGGTGTGTTTTCCCTGGAATTGATATATTCTGGTAGTCGTTGGACTACGGCCTCGCAATAGGCCCGTTCCATGACCTTGCCGGATTTGTCCACGTGATCGCCGAACGCACGCACGAGAAACGTATCACCGCGTGTGCACAAAAAATGAGACGTCGCTTGCAGAATATCACCCTGATTTACGACATTCGGCAAATTTTCCTCCAAATACCCGCTTGCGGATCGATCGTCGTAGGCCGGCAAATTTTTTTGAAAATTTATGAAAGTTCCGGAATTTATCCCGGATTCATCTATGGCTTCCTGCAAAATTCCCGCCACAGTGCAATTCGCAGGATCCACATCGACGCGTCTGTTAGCGAAATCTCCAATTGTGGTGAACGGAACGGGGCACTGGCCAATGGCTTTGGCGAGTTTTTCAGAAAGTACTCTGATTTTGCTATTGCCAAATCCAGAAAATTGATCGATCATTTTTTCCGAATAAAACCTTGGAAATACGACCTCGCCGTAGCGATTCCGTATGGACGACAGCACGCATTGCCAGGTCAAAGCATCTTGGGAATTCACATTAAATGGGCCGTCGATCAGCAAAACTTCCGCCGGATTTTCATTCGAAAATTGTTCGCGGGATCGAAGCAATCGGAACCGTTTGTTAGTCAAAGAATCTAGCGTCAAATCTTCCAAAATTCCATCCTTCGCGGTGGAAACAAAATATCCGTCAAACAGGTTGCCATTGAGCAAATAAGAATAGTCGTAAATAAATTCAATTTGGCCGAGATTAAGACCGATCCCAGGAATGATTGAATTTTTGTGCATAGTTTTATTCAGTGGAATCAGCGGATTCGTCCTGGAATTTCCAAGAATTGGACTCGGAGAACACCCAAACGGAGAAAAATTTGCATGCCTCAGATATCCAACATTTAAAATTCCATGCGTGCTTTCAGGCACACAGAACAGCGTGAGATTGCTTAGGTAATTGATCATCGCGTTGTCAAATTTCGCCTGTGCCACGGAATCCACGATGGATGTCGAAAAATTCCAATTTTCCAGACCCATGCCAAGCTGAATATCCGGCGCGTAACCCTGGCAAATATACGGCGCACGCAAATTACAGTGCGCCAGCCATCGCACGCCGGACTGGCCAATAGTATCGCCAACAACGCCGTATTTCATGCGGGTGCAAAATGATAGGTAGTTAGTATTCCCGCCAACTAACGCCCTTTCACTTTCGACTGTATTGCTACCAAGCGGATTCAAGCCAGCGATTTCCTGCAAAACGTTCCCGGTCCCGGAATCTATTAGCCGCCAATTGAAACAATCCCAGTTCATGTTGGCGTTACCTTTTCCGTTCGTACAGATCAATTTGATGGCGGAAAATCCACTTGCCGATTTGCCGGTGTCGATGTGCAAAAATTTTGAACGGCTATCTGTGTTTACCATGTAATTTCCGGAATCACAATCGATGGATTGCGAATTTTGCAGTGAAAACATCCTCACTTCTCCGGCCCTAATTGCCGTTGAAAATTTCAGTTTTAAAATTGTCGATACCGGATTCCCATTGACATTGTGTACCAACGGGAAAGTGCCGATTTTTGAAAATGCGCCCTGGGAATCCGCGAATCCCAACAGCGTAAGGCTCGTCAAATAGTTCAATTTTTCGTACGGCACGCACAGTTCGATCACGTAGTCCGTGGTCTCCAAATCGACTGTGTGTGGATTCCACAGTAAAATTTGCGGCACAAACGTAATGGCGAGATGGCCATCGATCACAGTCACGCCGATGTTGACATTCGCCTGCGCCAGCACGGGGAAAATTCCGTGAATTGCCGATGCATAAGGCGAAAGCATAGCGTTTTCCAAATTTTGCGGGTTTGGGAGCGGACACGTGGCAGTGACAGGAAGGCATCCGTTTTTGTTCGCACTGGACAACGAAAAAAATGACAGCAGAAAATCGAGAGTCGGCACATATGCCGGCAAGCCATCTCGCACTTCGAATAAATATTCTCCGTAAGCCATGGATTTCCTTGTACTTGCCAGTTTAGAGAGATCTCTACGCAGTCCGCACTTTTTTGCATCGCTCAAAATGCCGTAGGAATGAAAAGTTACAGCGTGTTTGTTTTTAATGAAACTTTCGAAAGCACCGCCGTCGACGTCAGCCAATTGCTCTTGGAAATCGATTTTTGTGAGTAAAAAATTGTTTTTTAGTAAATTATTTTCACCAAAGATTAATTCGCTATCGAAAACCTGCGGACAGCAATAGCGGACTTTTTTGCTGCGGAAATCATTCGATTGGCAATATCTGTCAACGCAATTGATTTTTACTTTCTGGCTTTCGTCACATATCCAAAATCCGTAGTGACCGACGACTTCGCTGCCATCGATTATGTCAAGCGGCGTCACGCGTACACGGTCCCCAACGCAACTGTCGGAGAATATAACAACCGGAGTGTTCGTTCCATCGCTCGGGTCAAAATGAAAATTCCCGGAATTTGCGCCAGAAACCAGCCACCCGCGAAAGTTTTCGGAATTTGACTCAGCTGTTTCCCAAACTCCAGTGTAATGCTTGCGATCTCCACCCCGGGCCATTTGTGGCCCAGGGGAGGTGGCACATCTGTCATCTCCTGCTAATTCTTGTAGCTTGCCAACCGCCAGGTTGAGTGCGACCATGGCATTTTCTCTCGCCTTTGCTAGGTTATTTTCGCCCCTGGATCGCAAAATTTCTATGTAATTCATTGTCCCAATGCCGGCAAAAACGCCGCCTATCAGTAATGCAATGAGTGTGACAAAAACAAGAGCTGTGCCATTGTAATCGTTCCGCCCGAAAAGGGCGCGCTTTCCTTTATAAGGAGAAGAAGATTCCCGACAAATATCGTTGGACAGGATGCCCTTGTCGAGTGTGACAACTATAGTATGTCGATCCATTGGTTTACGTTTTGTAATCATTTTAATGGTGACGTCGCGTAAAATATTGTGGATTGTGAACTTCAATTGTAAAGGACCATATGAATAAAAATTTTCTCCTTAGCAAAATTTTTTATATATAGCAATTCCCCTTGACGAGGGCGTTTAAAAATATAGTAGGTAAGAGCGAGATGTACTATTCGAAAGATCTGAGGGAAAAGGTAGTAAAGTATTTCGAGAATCACA
>JAISXS010000004.1 GCA_031270385.1 Puniceicoccales bacterium
TCCTTTACCGTATGCGTGCTTTCATATTTTAACGCACTTTTTTTTCAAATCCGTTGTATAGTGTGCCATCCACGTTCTATGTGCAAATTTAAATGCGCTTGTCAAGGAGTTTGACTATATCATCTGGCCTAATATAGTCGTCCTAGTTAAAAGGCGCATATTGTTTTTTCATAAAAGAGAGAGTTTTCCCTCCAAGTGTCGGTGGAGAAGGTGTTCTTATTGAGTATGATGACTATAAAGATATTTAGCAGAAAGATTCCCGTTTTTTGGAATTAGGGAATGTGCTTTTTTCGAGTAAGACGACTATAACGATGAAACATCGAAGACAAGTCATCAACGGTGGGCCTGGTTCAGTGGGACATTGTTCTCACTGCGCGTGTATTTTGTCCGTCATTGAAACGTGCACCGGGACCGGAACCGCGGAATAGTCCCATGCTCACATGTGGACATATGTTTTTCGTGTTCAAAGTAGAAGAATTTGACACCTTGTGGGCGTTTAATGGCCTTGTTACAGGACGTGCACTCTTTTCCGCATCCGCGCTCCTTTCCGCATCCTGTTTGATATTTCCAAATAACCCGAGAATACCATTATTCCCGCAGAGACTTTTTATATCGGAAAATGACAATCCGATTGCTCGAGGCGCACCATCGCCTGCACCGAGACCGTGATCACTGATAGCTTTCTCCATTTATCCACTCCCGCTTACCATACAATGTATTAAAAGTCAACACGCGACTGCCAATTATTAGCCTTCATTTGCAATTAATTCCGCATCAGCCGACATTTTTTCAAGTTTTGTTATCCAACTTTCAGTGATATCCACGAAAAGGGCCAATCGTTCTTCGAAATTTTCTTTTCTTTTGAGGGGAAGTTCTATGGGAAATGCGAGTACCACTGTTTGCGTTTGTTTGTCGATACCTATCGTAGCTCCCTGCGTGTCCTTCCAAAAAAGGTTTGATTCTAGCAGGGTTTCGAAAATCGTCTCACGCCCTTCGAAGGGCACTTCCCCTATGTAGGAATACACTATGAGAAGCTCCTTTTCGATATCCAATTCTATGTTTAGGACGACCTTGTCATCGAACAGCAACACGCAATGGCCGTTGTCGTCTAGCGCAAGTCCGGGCAAACTCAGAGATTTTCCTACCGCCTGCAGTAATTCGTTTACATATTCGCTGAGATCCATGCTTGTCACACGTCTTTTATATTGTCCAGTTTTTAAAAATGGTCAATAAAATTTTCCCGTTGTAACAAAAATTTTTGCCTATTGGCTTCAAACGAGGGATCCGGGTCCACCCAAGCGCAGCAGAATTCGGTTGCGACGGTATTAATATCGCCGTATGAGGTTTTTGCGCTAATGTTTAAAATATTGCAAACTGTGTTCCAATTTCTTGATGCATGTTCAGCGATAGCGTGGAGGAACGTATTTGATCGTTGCTCACGAGTGTGGTGGTCACTTTTCCGCATGTTGCCACGTGGATGTGTGAAATTTCTCGGTTTCGCATTCAAACTGCCCACTCGATGGCGGCAACATCAGCGGAAGAATTCGACAATACGTGATTTGTTTCGCGGAAAATTTTTCCGATTCATTAGAAAAGTATGGTCATCTTACATGGAAGAAGCGTACCGTTTTTTCATAAAAATGGGGATTTCTCGGTCAAATATAGTCGTCTTACTTGACAAAAACATTCTAAATGCAACGACGCACCAACGGAAAGTTCATGCTTGTATGGAAAAACAATATGCTCTTTTCAGGTAAGATAACTATAGTTATCTTACTTGAAGAAAGCGTATTTTTTTTCGTAAAAACATGAATATTTCCGTCAAATATCGTTATATAAAATGCCTTTCTCGGGTAAGATTACTATATAGTTATCTTATTCGAAAGGAGCATATTATTTTTCATAGAAATGGGAATTTTCCCGCCAAGCATCGTTGAGTGAGTGCTTTTATCAAGTAAGATAACCATTGTTGTCTCGTTTGACAAAAGCATTCCAGTGCAACGATGCATCAACGGAAAGTTCATGCTTGTATGGAAAAATAATATGCTTTTTTTTAGGGAAGATGACTATAGTCGTCTTACTTGAAAAAGGTATACTAAAAACTCAACGGTACTTAGCGTGGAGATTCCCGTTTTTTTGGAATGGGGGGGGTGCTTTTTTCGAGAAAGATGACTATATCGTTGAGCAAGATGTTTTTTTCGAGTAGGACAACTATAAGCAAGATGGTTGGTGTGTTATTTTTTTTCCGAAAGTATGGTCGTCTTATTTGAAAAAAGCATTCTATCTAACGATATTTAGCGGAAAAATTCCCGTTTTTTTGGAATGGAGGATATGCTTTTTTCGGGGGAGAAATGGAGAGATGGAGATGGCTATAGCTATTTCGCCTGAAAAGGGCGTGCTTTTCTTTATAAAAAAGAGAACTCCCCCACCAAATATCGTTGGATAAGATGCCTTTGCTGAGTGTGACAGATATATACCACCTTCGACGCCATATTCGAAAAATTTACGATGGCAATCCCAGGCTCGATACCAGTTACAGATATCCGTCGTAATCCCGCCGAACAATGCACTTCTGTGGGGATAATAGAATTTTTTGTTGGAAAGAAGCTTCTTTTTTTTGTTAGCTTTTGCCTGCATATTTCGCAAACATGCGTTGTATCCATCCAAGGTTTTTTTTGGTGACGGTTACTCCCGGGCAAAAGCACTTATGCGCCGATGAATATTCGGCTTGCAACGGATTGTATTTTTTATCTTATTCATGGGGTAGGTGCTTTTTTTGTCGGGGCGTAGCTTAGTCTGGTAGAGCGCTACGTTCGGGACGTAGAGGTCGCTGGTTCGAATCCAGTCGCCCCGACCATTGTGTGGTACGGGAAGTAGCGCAGTCTGGTTAGCGCACTATTCTGGGGGGATAGGGGTCGGCGGTTCGAATCCGCTCTTCCCGACCATCATCTCATCTTTACGACGAACATGCTGCGTGTTGCGTCGGCCATGGTCGGCAAATCAGCGCCGGTGATGCGGCGACTGGTTCCGCTGATGTGATAGATTCTGCACAGCAACGGCATCGCGCACACCGAATCAATGTGTGCCGTTCCGCTTGTCCCATTACAATTTGCGAATTCAAGCTTTGCCACAAAGTCAAATCCGCTTATTATGTCTGGTTCCTTCTCCACAAATTTTCTGGCGCAGATGCCATCGGCTTCGTCCTCCTCTTCAACGGCCAGCACCGCATTGCGTTTAGCTAGGTTATAGATGCGATCGTAGGTTGACAATTTTACAAAGGACTTTACGTCGTCGGCCACATCTCCCAATTTCATGTCAACGGATAATTTTTTTGCCAGGTTGGCATTGGCGAAAAATATTCCGAAAAGCGGTGGAACGATCGCGATCAGGAGTGTTATGGACAGAACGACTTCGAGCAGTGACATCCCACGGTTGGTGTTTGTCCGGCGGTTCATTTCTAATCCAAGCAATTCGAAATTACAGTGTTTCCATCCTCGGATATGGAGAATATTGCAACCGCATTGTTAACGCCACTGCCTCGTACACGTTTTCGCACCGCCTCTGGAAATTTTTCCTTCGAAATTACTATGTCCTTGTCGAATGGATCTTCCACAATTATGCAAATATTTTTGTTATTGAACGCGTCGGCGATAACCGATGTGTCCCTGGTGCCATCGGGCAGCAACAAAAATTCGTTGGCATTGAACGTGTGAAACGACTTTCCCTTCGGATTAAGATTTTTTTTGTCATCATCGGACAGCGGTGTCCCAGATGGATTCCGTCCAGAAAGAATTTTTACGAACATTTCCGAATTTTTTCCTTCCCCGAGATACACAACCTCTTCGTTACCAAAAAAGGGTGGCAAATCTCCATACTCCCTGCAGTACGATACTATTGCGACCTCATATTCTATGAACTGCATTCTCGTTTTCGCCACCAACAAGGCTGTTTTATGTGCCGATACCCCGAAAAATATCAGCGCTGAAATTATGGCGATGATGACCAAAATGGTTGCCATCTCCAAAAGTGAAAATCCGTGCTTTCCCATTTTCATTTGCTGTGTGTCGTTCGTCAATCTTTGCTCTCCATGTGCCCATCCGGTCTGCTGTGTATATCGTCTACCCAGTATGGCTCGTCTATGTGCCCATTTTGCCCCATTGAAAGTAATTTGTAGGAGGTTGAACTGCTTGAGAGACACCTATAGGCGTACGGATTTCCCCATGGGTCCATTATCATGTTATCAGAAATCCTCCATTTGTGCCCACCATTAGCTGCATTGATCTGCTGTTCCAAGTTTTTGTATAACTCCTTGGCGTTTGACGCGACCATCTGCGATGCGCATACCGGGTAAGATCCGTTTCTTGATTTGAAATCTTCAATCACGCAATTTAAGAGTGCGAGCTCTTCCTTTGTCATGTTGTCTTTTATGCTATCACTTCTGTAGCTGTATACAACTCTAAACAACACAACGCAAACGACAATTATCAGTATTGTTGAAGACAATTCCAAAAATGTAAACCCACGTCGAAATCTAGACCCAAAATTCATATATCCCCTCATTCGGCGGATTCTAGTAAAAATTTACAAAACGTCAAACACATTTCTAAGGATAAAAATATGTTTGCGCGGCGCATGTTCTTTCACAGAGTGTGCCGCCTGGGTTCAGATGAAAACGGTAGAAGAAATTTATGCAAATCTGGTTGAGAAGCCGAAGTTTATGAAGAATATGCTTATTGGGATTGTGTTGGGGCTCATTCCGATAGTTAACTTTTTTTCATTTGGGTATTTGGTGAAATTTGGAACTAGGGCGAATGCGAAAGATATTCCGGGTTGGCCGTTTTCGAAACAGATTGGTGAATTCGTAAGATATTTTACCGACGGGATTCGTGCGTTCATGGAATTGCTGGTAGTTGTTGGATCAATAACTGTGCTTGGGTACTGGATATTCACTCTCATAGCAAAGGAGAATTTTGGTTTGTGCCTTGGTTTATTGATTGGGGCTCCGGCGTTTGCCTATGCTGCAATCGAAGAGCCGATTGCCTGGAACAGTATCCCAGATGCATTGAAGAAGGTAGTGAGGGTTTACACGCTGGCCGTGACGAATTTCAAGGCGTTGTTTGTTCCATCGGCGTTATTTTTGTGTCTTCAGATCATGTCATTCATGGTTCTTCCACGTCTTTGCATGGGCGCCACTCTATTTCTTGGATTTATTTTTTTGATTTCGCATGTTAGGGAACTTGATCAGATTCCCGTTGGATAGAACCATGGCTGATCGCATGTTGGCGTTGGGTTATAGCTGTTTCATCTGAGAAGGGCGTGCCCTTCTCTGGGGAGGATTTTTTCGCCAGGTATCGTTGGATAGGATGCCTTTGCCGAGTGTGACAGCTATTGTTATCGGTTCCGATCTTGGGGGGCATGTTTTTATTCATGCCAGTTGTCTTTTGTGTGTCTTGGACCCGGTCTGCTTTCATGGTAGTTGCATTCGTACCGCATTCCGTTCATTCGGATAAACTTGCCGCTAGCACAAAAGCCATACCGGAAGCTAAAGACAACATGCCACCACAAACCATGGCGGCTGTGGTTTGGACGAGACAGCATCCGGGGTATACCACAGACCGCCAAAACGACGGCCAGGTTACTCACGCACACGGGGACATCCTAACTACCGTTGCTTCCTTCCGGACCTAGCGGGGTTCGTTGGCTCACCTTGCAAGAGGCCCGACCACTGAAACTTAAAAATAATTTTCCAGTCAATGGCGAACCTTTTCTCATAATTTCTCTAAAATTTTTGCGGTAAAATTCTTTAGAACGAAAGTTTGCATAGAATTTATAAAATTTCTGCATTTTGGCGCAAAAAACTTTACAACTTCTGAAATTTTTGCACAATTGGCAATTTATAACTGTGATGGAGAAATATGTACTTCCAGGCGGAAACACTGAAAATATCGTATTGGGGTGCGCCCGCTTCGGTGTCCCAATACGTAAATGATAACCCGAAGGTGTGTGTTTTGCCAGATTACCGACGTGGACGCTTTCGCCGTGCCGAAGGATGTTCCGATGGTGAAGGATGAGGCGCCAAATCCAGAATTTTTCGTCAAGTGGCACGAAAACGTTTACAAAAATTTTCTAAACGGAGTCTAGTGATCAAATTTGATAGGTTTTAGCGTATGGCGGGCTGCCGTGTACGTGTTGCGTTGTGCGTCGGCCGATGTTTTACCAGAAAAATTGAAAAAAATGCGAAAAATGATTGACTCTCGGATTTCGAGTAGTAGGTTTTAATCCTTGACGGTGGGGAATGCACCGGTGTGTTCTTTTTGTGTGGTGTTTGGGCGTTTTTTGGGATTTTTCAAAAAAATAAAAAAATCTAAAAAAATGCTTGACTGCCCCCCGCAGAAAGTGCAGTTTGACGACAGTCGAGTGAATTTTTGTTCTTTGAAAATACTACTTTGTGCAAATTTGTACGGCTCTTAGAGAGTCAATTGATACTTTGAAAGTATTGTCCAAAAAATCTATAAATAAAATTACGGGATTTTGGACTCTTCCGTTTTAAATGGAAATTCCGCCCATTGCGGAGAACATTATGGAGAGTTTGATCCTGGCTCAGAGTGAACGCTGGCGGCGTGGTTAAGACATGCAAGTCGAACGCAATTTGATTGACCGCAAGGAAAATTGATGAAAGTGGCAAACGGGTGAGTAACACGTAAACAACTTACCCTTTAGTTGGGGATAGCTCGCTGAAAAGTGAATTAATACCGAATGTGGTGGTTTCCCGCATGGGAAGCCTACTAAAGCTTGAAATGGCGCTAAAGGAGAGGTTTGCGGCCTATCAGCTAGTTGGTGAGGTAACGGCCCACCAAGGCTAAGACGGGTAGCTGGTCTGAGAGGATGATCAGCCACATTGGAACTGAGACACGGTCCAAACACCTACGGGTGGCAGCAGTTTCGAATCATTCACAATGGACGAAAGTCTGATGGTGCAACGCCGCGTGAGGGATGACGGCCTTCGGGTTGTAAACCTCTGTCGCTAAGGAGCAAACGTTGGGTTCATAGCCCAACCTGAGTTAACTTGGAAAGGAAGCAGTGGCTAACTCCGTGCCAGCAGCCGCGGTAATACGGAGACTGCG
>JAISXS010000040.1 GCA_031270385.1 Puniceicoccales bacterium
TGAACGTCTTTTCCGTCGCATCAAGGCCTACAGACGCATATTTTCCCGCTTCGATAAACTCGATGTCATCTTCCTCGGTTTCGTTTCTCTTGCCCTCGTTCTAGAATTCCTTAGATAGCGTTAACACGCCCTAACAAAAACACCCAAATTGCAGACGAAACAAATAAAAACTCAGATGCGTACAGCTTTTTTCCCTCACCAGGCAATGCCTTATTTTCGTTCACATAAGCTTCCTGATAACAAAAATGACAACTGTGACACACACTGCCATGGCGCAATTTCCAACTATCGTTTCCAGGAGTTTGTATCGACTTTCAATGCCATGCATTGAGTAGGCTTCGTTCATAACCCTTCGCCTTCCACCGGCAGAAATTGCCTCCAACTGAGCCCGTCGATTCGCTAGCGATGCGACTTGAGCTCTCAAAGTTTCGATTTCTGCGACTGTTATGTTTTCCGCGTACCTTTTTTCCATCTCATCTGGTTCCCCATGTATGGCGATGGCAACATCGAGGGCAGCGTCCGCCAGCGGTCCATCCCTTACCCGCCCAACGTAGAGCATAATCTGTTCGATATCTTGCATTTTCTTTGAAATTTCCGCAATTTCGTCCTGAACTTGATACATGCGCTCCAATGTTGAATGGTGTATTTTTGTTATCGAATTACACCCGATGCATGCAAAAATCCACAAAAGTGATAATATGAAAATTTTTATTTTCTGTGCAGCCATGAAAGTTCCGTAGTCGCCAACTGCACCCAACAAAATTGTTACGATAAAATTATATCGCCAAAATTACCACATCAAAAACTTACTCCTATCGCCCGATACAAACGAAACAAACTGATCCAATTCACCGGGCACGCCTTTGGACGTCATCCGCCTCAATCCTGGAAACGTTTTACACGCACATGTACTTGTTCCCTATCGTACTGAAATAACTATAAGTATTGTTTCGGCGGGAAAATTTAATTAAATGCATTTTGGGTTATGAGCGAAGGTTTGGTTTTAAGCGTCACGTCGAAGGCATTGATCCTAGTGTTAGTCCTTTCTATGCCTCCGATTTTGGTGGCTACGATCGTTGGGCTGTTTGTCAGTCTACTCCAAGCGCTCACACAGGTGCAGGAACAAACGCTTGGATTCGCGGTGAAGTTGATATTTGTTATAACTATACTTGCGCTAACAACACATTGGATAGGTGGCGAAATTTTGGGGTTTACCAATTACTTGTTTAATGATTTCCCGTTACTGATAGAGTGAATTACAAGCTATGCAGATGCCAATCGATGAAATTGCGATCCTGTGCTTCTTAGTTGTCGTGTCTATGGTGCGGTTGGGAGCGGCGTTGGCAATCGCTCCGTTTTTTTCGCGCCAATTCATCGTCGGAACCGGGAGAAATGTCGTAATGTTCTCCCTTTCGTTGCCACTGTTTCCGCTCGTCTTTCCAACAATCCCAGCTGGTCGCTTCGCCATACTGACCATCGGATTCTTGCTGGTAAAAGAGGCTGTCATCGGCATAATACTTGGTTTCGTGACAGGTTTCATTTTTTACGTAGCCGAGGGGGTTGGATTCATTGTCGACGTGCAGCGGGGGTCATCCATGGCGACAATATTTGACCAAATGGCTGGCTCGCAAACGTCACTTATGGGGAGTTTCTTAATCCAGATGATGTCCGTTGCATTTTTTTCAGCTGGGGGATTTCTGTTTTTCCTGACTCTGATTTACAAAACCTATCAAGTTTGGCCAGTATTTTCGTTTTTCCCGACATTCGAGGGCAGTTTTATTGTGTTTTTCACAAATTTGCTCAACCAATTGATGTCCATAATATTCTGTCTGGCGGCGCCAATTCTCATCGTTCTGTTCTTGGCAGAGTTTGGACTTGGTATGGTAAACAGGTTTGCACCGCAATTGAACGTTTTTTTTCTGTCGATGCCTCTAAAAAGCTGGCTGTCGATGATGTTTCTATTGATGTATTTGAGCTTTCTTGGGCACTTCTTTGAAAAATATTTCACAACCGATAGCAAGCTTTTGGAATTTGTCAAAACATTCGTAAAATAGATGAGTGGCGAAAAAACAGAAATGCCGACGCCGAAAAGGCTTCGCGATGCCAGAAAAAAAGGGCAGGTGTCGAAAAGTACAGATGTCAACTCAACCGCCATCCTCATAGGAATATTTTCATACATAGGCGCCGGATGGGGTAGGCACATGGAAATTCTCAGCGACATGGTTGCGCTTCCAGTTGCCTACATGGCGGAAGATTTCAAAATGTCATATCCCAATGTTTTGGTTGGTGTGTTTCTGCATATACTGAAAATTGTATTGCCGGCCATAGGGATCTGTATGCTCATGGCAATTGTCGCAAATTGCGCCCAAATAGGATTTTTGCTGACATTTGAGCCGATCAAGCCGGATATCAAAAAAATTAATCCTGCGGAAAAACTTAAACAAATATTTTCCAAAAAAAACCTTTTTGAATTTTTAAAATCTTCACTAAAAATTACTTTCCTCGGCATTCTTATTTACAAAGTAATAAAAAATGTCATACGCGACTTACTGTTGCTCCCGTTTTGCGGCCTGCACGGGATAATTGACATTCTGGGCCCCATAATGCGTCGTTTTGCCTACAATGTAATTTTCGCCTATGTCGTCGTTGCGTGCATAGACTTCGTCTTCCAGAAACGCAACTTCATGAGCAAAATGAAGATGTCGAAAGATGAAATTAAACGCGAGTATAAGGAAAGCGAAGGAGATCCGCATATAAAAGGGAAACGCAAGCAGTTGCACAGGGAAATGGTTGAGCAGGACGCTCCACGTAAGACAAAACAGGCAAGTGCACTGGTGACAAATCCGGAACACATAGCGGTCGCCATTTACTACGACTTCAAAAATCAGGGAACGTCTTTGCCGATTATTTTGGCCTCCGGGCAGGGGGCAATCGCCGAGGAAATGATACGCGTAGCACGGGAGAATGGAATCCCCATAATGCGCAACGTTCCCCTCGCCCATGCACTGCTGGACGTTGGCGAAGTAATGACATTTATCCCGACAGAGTTGATCGAGCCAGTGGCAGAAGTGTTGCGCTGGGTATATGAAATGAAAGAACAGCACGAGCAGGGAATAGGCCTCGAGATAGATGCCACGTGATTTGACTTATATAGTCATCTTCCTCGAGAAAAAGCACACTCCCCATCCCAAAAAACGGGAGTTTTTCCGTTAAATATCGTTGAGTAGCATGCCTTTTTCAAGTAAGACAACTATAAGTGCTTTCATAAATACTAGAACCAATCCTCAACGTTGTTGCCACAAGATCCTGATTAAATGTGAAAAATGTAGGCAATTTAAAATTTTGTATTGACTAGATCATATTTTGGCAATACGAACCATCCTGACAGTGTGGTCGTGAAAAATTTCCGGGCACAGGTGTACTTTTATTCATATTTAAATTAGGGAAAAATTATGCAACCTATTGTTTTTTTTACGTCGGATGACAATCTGACGAAATGTAGTGGCACACAAAACGTTATTAATCAGTTTCAAAATCTAAATGCCGTTGAGCAGAACGAAATAACTGATTTTTTTGTCTACTCGGCCGCACACGGAGAACCCGGGAATGATCCCGACCACTCCGTTAGCATCCAGGTTGATCCTATTAAATACGTCGAAATGGATTACTCGGTCAGCAGAGCCGGGGATGCTGGTGTTGCTGGTGGTTCGCTCCTTACAACATATACGGTGAACGAACTGACTATTAGTTATCCTGCTTGATAAAAGCATTTTGTCTAACGATATTTAGCGGCAAGGTTCCTGTTTTTTGGAATGAAGGGTGTGCTTTTTTCGGGAAAGATGACTATATCTGCGCAGTGACACCAGCGATACGGGAAACGGGACCGCGGACGTTTGACGGCCGGGCTTAAAAATCCACGCTTTGGCTGACACGAAAAAATCTCTGCATAGACCCTCCGTCCGGAGGGTTTGTGCATGGGCTGATGGGTTGTCTGCGGCAGCATGCAAAATTTTACTTTATTTTCGCGTATTGAGTCACATCATAAAATATTTCAACAATAATTACATTTTTTATTTAAAATTAAAAAAATAAAGTTGATCTGGTGCGAAAAAATTTAGCATGCATCGAAAGCTTGCAAATGATAAATGATTTAGTGCCCCAAAGTACACGGATTTCGTCGATTAGCTCAAATGAATGTATAGTAAAGAAAAAAATCGCTGACAGTAAGAGTTGTTGGACCAAGGAGAATGTAAACCATGATTTCGACGCAAAAGACGAGATGGCTTGCTCGGAAGAAAAAAGTAGCGTGTTTTTCAAAAATTATCCATGGGACAGATGCCCTTTTTGTGCGCAAATTTTTACTGATGGTGTGCATCTTTGCCAACGATTTGCGGACCTCGACGGGGATACACATGGAATACCTCCGAATTTTTCAGATTGCACAGACAAGAAACCGGATGGCAATACATTCGCATTCCTTCCGTCATCGCCCAGATGGTCCGCATTTGACGATCAATATCGCTTAAACTTTACCAACGTGACCGACACCGATGTCAAAAACTCATACGATACCGGCAATCAACACGGTCTTGAAAACGATGAGATTACCCCTTCCCCGGTGTTTTTATCGGACGCAAGCGAATCACCGCCTCAACAAAATTCTGAGCCAACTTTGGTAAAGGACACCGAATTTACAACAAAAAATGATGAGCTACGCGCAGAGAATGCCAAACTTTCAAAGGAAAATTTCGCCTTATGTGTACAAAACGAACGATTATGGAACGAGAATATCTTTCTGCGAAAAAAGAAGGACGAACCTGAATGGAAAAACAGCAATTCGTGCAAAAGACAGAGCACCGTGCCGGCAAGCAAAGGAAATTCTTCGGAACAAAATACCGCCACGCCATACGGGTATATTTCTCCTTCTGACCAAAAATACTACGGCAGCGCACAACAGCAGAATGAGCATGAGCTGTCAACTGAAAATTCTGCCATGTTCGCAAAGAATACACAATTGCAAAATGCGAATGTCTTCCTACGCAGAAGGAATAGCAAATTGGAACAAATGAACAACGAATTACGTAGAAAACATGGTAAACCGTGTCTGGCCATCGGAACTTCACAAAGCAAATTAACAGAACCACCTATGGGCACGCCAATCCCTATTAAAAAAAAGTACCAACAGACAAGTTCGTTTGTCTTTGATCAAAAACCAAACGCCAAACATCGAAAAAAATAGTCTTAAACCCAGCGCACTACAGCAAGCTAACACAACAAACAGCCCCTTATCCCCGGTGCCTGTACAATAACGAAAATACTATAGTCATCTTCCCCAAAAAAAGCACATCCTCCGTTCCAAAAAACGGGAATCTTTCCGCTAAATATCGTTAAACAGAATGCTTTTCTCAAGCAAGACAACTATAAAGCGCAAACGAATTTGGCATTTTGCAAAACACTTGATTTTGTGTCATTGCAAAACTCTGGGTTTGACATTTGCTAAACTTGCGCTACATTTTTTACTGCGATGAACAATATTCTCGAGATCCTGAAGGGTGGTGTGTCTACGGAAGCTTCAAAGAACGAAATAAGGGAGACTCTTGCCAAGGTTTCGAGCGGACTCGCCAAGGCAGAGGAGTTTCTAAAAAACGTCGATCCAAACGCATTTATAGATTTAATCAGAGAAAAAGCGCCGCCGATACTTAAAAAAGCTTACGAGGATGGAACGGTTTCCGAACAGACCGTGGAAAGAGCTAGGAGAATGGCTGTGATTTCCGCGAGCCCACTCGCCGGCGAAATTTACGAATGCCACAAATTGGTGTTCGAGCTCTGCAAAGAAATGAAAAATACCAGCACTTCCTGTAGTTCGTAGTGCAAACGCGATACATTCGTAAGAGGCCAAACTTTTATTTTTCAGATACTTTCCATTTTTGTGCATGTATGCATATTGACAGAGCTATAGTTATAGTCATTTTCCTCGAGAAAAACATACCCTCTATTCCAAAAAATGAAAATCTTTCCGCTAAATATCGTCAGATAGAATGCTTTCCTCAAGTAAGACAACCACACAATCGTCTCGTCTGAGAAGGACGTGTTTTTCACAAAAATGGAAAATTTTTCGCCAAGTGTCACTGAATAAAACGCCTTTGTTGAGTGACGACTATAGCCGTCACACCCGACAAGGGCATCATATCCAACGATACTCGGCAGAATTTTCCTGTTTGCAAAGGAAAGCACGCCCTTTTCAGATGAAACAGCTATATATAGTTATCTTACTTGAAAAAAGCATCTGTTTAATGACATTTATT
>JAISXS010000010.1 GCA_031270385.1 Puniceicoccales bacterium
CGTCAAAATCACCACTTTGCCGGTCTTCCTCAGGTTTTCTCTTCGTTTGCAGGCCTCACTGAATTTGAACAATTTCCTGGCCACCAAATTCATGATTTTTCACGGAAATATTTTTTCGCCCACCGGCGGACGAAGTTGGCGTATCTTTTGTTCGCCTGGTTTTTGCTTCAGTGGCAGTGGACTTGCCCTTCATCAATTCAGCCAGCGCTTTGCCGGGTTCTGATACGGTTTTTTCACTAATTTTTACTGATTTCACAACAGTCGACGGCAATTCGAACTTGAAATCGCGCAACAATTTCTCCAGAACTGTGAGCAGCCCACGGGCACCGGTTTTTTCACTGGCCGCTAGTTTCGCGATCGTCGAAAGTGCCCCGTCATCGGCTGTAAACTTTATGCCGTAGCCGTTAAAATCTTCGACGTATTGTTTTAGAATTGATCCTTCGGACGATGTTAAAATATTTTTTAAGTCGTCTGAATTCAATGCTTCGCAGGCAACGCGCACGGGAAGACGTCCTATGAATTCCGGTTCAAACCCATACTTTATGAAATCAGACGTGGAGGCATTTTGTAGGTATTCGTATGTTTCGTCGACGTCATTTTTTGCAATTTTTACACTGAATCCAATGCTCTTTGCCCCAATTCTGGACTTTACAATGTCAGAAAGTTTGTCGAATGCCCCACTTGCTATGAACAGAATATGTTTTGTGCTTATGCTTTGCTTGTGGTCTTTTTTTCCGTTTGCGAAACTCATGGCCGCCCGCAATTGCGAAAGCATGTCCGTCTGGCTGTAGGCGCTGACATCGCTGTCCTCCATTAGTTTTAGCAAATTTATCTGCACGCCGCGACCAGAAACATCGCGCCCACCGGCATCCGATACCATGGCAATTTTATCAACTTCATCGATGAACACGATACCGTATTCTGCAAGCGTTATGTTTCCATTCGCTGCTTTTATCAGGTCGCGGATCATATCGTCGACGTCGCTGCCGACGTATCCGGTTTCCGAAAATTTTGTGGCATCAACTTTTACGAACGGGACACCGATCAATTTTGCAATATTCTTTATGAGATATGTTTTGCCAACGCCCGTCGGACCGAGGATTAATACATTTTGTTTGCTATACTCCATCTTCAATGCGTTATCGTCGAGGAGACATCTCCGCACGTGATTGTAGTGGTCGCAAACGGCAACGGACAGTACTTTTTTAGCCTCAGCTTGCTTTATTACAAAACGATCTAGGAAATTCCTTATCTCCCGAGGCTTCATATTAAAATTTTTAATTCTATCGATAAATTCGCTTTCCTCTTTCGCTGACGTATCATCGTCATCGGACCTGTTGTCGTCGTATCCAGCGCTTGGAAACACGAAGCCGAGCTTCGATCCTGACGTTCCAAGAATATCGTTGAAATGCTTTTTTAATCCCTCAAACGGATCCGAAGGCGCATTTTTTTCACCATTTTCTTCGTCCAAATTCAGTGCCATAGTCATCCCTCAGTTGGTGTCGGACGGCCAATATCGGGGACTGCGATGTCCGTGCCATCCGAGTCAGATTTTTTCTCCTTTTTTGCCCTGCGTTTCCTCGCAGGGGAGTCAAAATTATCGTCATCGTCTTTTTTTTGCTGTTTTTCGCGAACGGGGAATTTCATTGTAAATTCTCCGTTTTTTACGAGGTCGTAGACGTGTTCGCCGTCAATGGTTTCATGTTTCAACAACGCTTCGGCGAGCTTGTCTAACATTTTACGCTTTTCAGTGAGAATTTTTGTGGCGCGTTTATGCTCTTCTTCGACAAATGCGATGACTTCTTGGTCAATTTTTTGTGCAGTCAACTCGCTATAATTTTGGGATCGCGAAATGTCACGACCGAGAAATATGTGGTCCTGGTTTTCTCCATATGTAATCGGGCCAAGTACGCTCATCCCCCAGTCGCAAACCATTTTGCGGGCAATCTGCGTCGCGGATTTTATGTCCGCCGACGCGCCAGTGGTTATTTCCCCAAAAACAATCTCTTCGGCGACGCGCCCACCCATTGAGCAACAAATGTCGGCTAACAATCGTTTCTTCGTGCGGTTCAAAATATCTTTCGTCGGCTTCATCATAGTCATCCCAAGGCTCTGACCACGTGGCAAAATCGTTACCTTGTGTACTGGCATGTCACCATCGTCGACAACTATCTGAACAATTGCATGGCCAGCTTCGTGATAGGCGACCACTTTTTTGTCCTTGTCATCCATTAGTTTTTTTCGTTCCCGGCCGTATGAAATTTTGTCTCGCGCTTCATCGATCTCGAAACGGGAAACAACTTTCTTGTTCGTTCGAGCCGCAAACAACGCTGCTTCATTCAACAAATTTTCTAAATCAGCTCCGGAAAATCCAGAGGTGTTGCGAGCAACGTCTCTTAAATCCACGCTTTCATCGAGTTTGATTTTTTTTGCATGTACTTTCAAAATTTCATTGCGCCCGTTCAAATCCGGAAGGTCGATCACTATCTGCCTATCAAATCTTCCGGGTCGTAAAAGAGCAGAATCCAGAACATCCGGCCGATTCGTTGCAGCTATGATTATTACGCCTTCTCTGCTGTCAAAACCGTCCATTTCGACAAGGAGTGAGTTCAGAGTTTGTTCGCGCTCATCATTGCCTCCGCCGAGGCCAGCCCCGCGTTGGCGCCCAACGGCATCTATCTCGTCGATGAATAGTATGCAGGGAGCATTTTTTCGTCCCTGTTCAAACAGATCACGGACGCGGGACGCTCCGACGCCGACAAACATTTCAACGAAATCCGACCCGCTTATGCTAAAAAACGGAACTTTTGCTTCCCCGGCAACGGCCTTCGCAAGCAGGGTCTTCCCGGTTCCTGGGGAGCCGACCATCAGGCAACCCTTTGGAATGCGACCACCAATGTCTAAAAATTTTTTTGGATTTTTTAAAAAATCTACTATTTCGGCGACCTCTTCCTTCGCCTCATCACAGCCTGCGACATCACAAAACGTTACCTTTTTCTTATCCTGTGTGAGCAATTTTGCGCGGCTCTTCCCGAAGCTCAGTGCGCTTTTGCCAGCTCCGCGCAATTGCCTGGCAACCACAAAAAATAGCAGCAGCATGACGGCAACAAAGGGAATTGTGTTCACCAAAATGTCCGAAAGCAGCGCCGAGCCTGGCTTCTCTGTCCAGGCTTTCGACGACGCAACCAAGCGGTTATACCTGTCATGCGTTAACCGCCCCTCGGCAACGAACCGCACGGTGTTGCTATTGGAATCGTTCTGCGCGCCTCCAAGCTTACTCAAAATTCCCAAGTTTCCGACGGCCATTTTGTTCGGGATTTGAATAACTCGCATGCCGGTATTCTTAGCTTCCCCATATAGTCTGTACCATTCAAATCCGTTGGATGGCAAGTTTTGAACGACTCCAGAGATAATTTCATCCCTCTCGGATGCTGCTAACACCTCTTCAACTGTCCATTTTACGCCATCGCCTGCCGCTACCGCCGGATTGTACATGCCCCACAATGCAAAAATTATCATAATTACCATTATCCATAGTCCGATAATTTTCATCTGCAGAACAAACTTTGAACCATTCTTTTTTTGCATAGTAGGCAAAATTTAAACAAAAGAGAAAAACCAATTACTGTCGGTCACAAATATGTCAATCGAAGAGCATTAGCTGTCCCGGTTTTCACCCTAAAAATATTCGAAACTGGTAGCCCAGGGACCCAGCAACCAACCCCGTTAACGAAAATTACCGGAAGAAATTTCCTGTCGTCCTTTGGAAAAACTTTTTCAGTCACAATATCTCCTAGTTTTCTTTCCGAAGAATGCCCAAAGCGAACATACCTGTAATTTGGCCTGTAACTTTTTGCAGAAATTTTCTCCCCATCAGCAACCGTCGCATAACACATTGTCTTTATATCAACATTTTTCAAATCATTTAGGAAATTTTCGCTAATTTTCAACTTTTCGACACGCAAGGTCCTCCCATTCGGCAACAAATTTTCGCTGATTTGCAAATTTTCAACAGCCCAATCGGGTAATCCATTCCTTTTAACAACGGAAAAATGCTTTCCGTCAAATTTTATAAAATTTCCGCCACCAACGCTGAAAATCGATGCGACACCGGATGCCATCTTTTCGACAAAATGGGAAACGAAAGTCCGCCTAACTCTCAGCCCATTGGTCACCAAAAACTTAGCAAATATTTTTTTCAATATAGCTACTGGGAGACCCACTAGGGAAGAAATTTCAATTTTGCCACACAAATTTTTCCCTTGGAGATATTTTTTTGCGAAAAATACAAGCGCATCATCCGCCTCCCCAATATTTTTTTTTGCAGTTGCCAAATTGTTGAAAATATCAGCGACTGGAGCTATTTTTTGCATTCGAGGCAAAAGAATGTGGCGGACTCTATTTCTAAAAAATGTATTTTCACGATTACTACCATCTTCCCTCCATTGAATATTCCGCGATCGTAGGTGATTTTCTATTTCTTTCTTTGAAAACTTCACCAGTGGACGCAATTTTACATATCCATTCGAAAAAATCGTCACCGCCCTCGGTGCGGCCAAACCACCGGTGTCGCTGGCACGAACCAGACGCATGAGAAGTGTTTCAGCGGCATCATTTTTCTGATGGCCAAGTAGTAGAACTCTGCAATCGAAAACCTTCATCGCCCGCAAGAAAAATTCATCCCTTCGCAGCCGAAGCGTTTCCTCGGAAATTTTTTTCGGAATATCCGCCATCCTTTCCGAATAAAACGCTAATTCGTTATTTTTTGCCAAAACCTTGACAAAATCTTCATCGCCATCGGAATCATTGCTACGCAAATTATGGTTAAAATGCAGGACTGCGGCGCGACTCCTCAAATTTGGAAATTTTTCTAAAATATGGTATACGAGAAAAACGGAATCACTACCGCCGGAACACGCAAAACACACCATTTCCTTGTGATTGCTTTGTTCGAGCAGCGACAAAAGCCGCGAAACCAAGGCAGTATCGTTCGCAATTTCGACCTGCGATCTTGCGCGTTCGATGATGTCGATTTTCTCCATTTACTCCGAAATTTAGCCGCTTTTTCCAAAATTAAATCTACAACAAGCCATCCTATCTCTGAATAAATCCACGATTTCATCATCCTCCATGTCGCGGCAACCAAATGTCATTGAAAATCGCACCGACGGTTCGGCGTCGTCCCACGGAACGGTGACTATTCCGAGATTGCAGATCATCCATTCGGTAAATTTTTCTGCCAATAGAAAACTTTCGATCTCACCGTTGCATTCAACGGATGATGGGATGTGTGCATATAGGAAAAATCCAGCCTTTGGAAAAATGACATCAAAACCGCAATTCCTCAAAATTGGAATTATTTTTTCCATGCGGGTACGGTACTTTCTGGCGTTATTCGTTGGTATGAATGAATTTTCCAATGCTTGAACGGCTGCCTTTTGAATTGCTAGGAACTGGCCGGAGTCGGATTGATTTTTTACATTCGCATAGGCGCCTATCAGCCTTTCGTTCCCGCAGACCCAGCCAAGACGCCACCCGGTCATGTTGAATCCCTTTGACATGGAATGCAATTCCAGTGCAACATCTTTTGCCCCGGGAATGTTGAATATTGAAAGCTTATCCCCGCCGTCGAATGCCAATGCCGAATACGCAGCGTCATTTATTACCAAAAACTCATGGGAATGGGCCAAATTCACCAATTTCCTGAAAAATTCCTCCGTAGCGCAAGCTCCCGTCGGGTTATTTGGGTAGTTCACAACAACAACTTTCGTTTTTTTTAAAATTTTATCCGGGATGTCTTCAAAATCTGGCAGGTAATCATTTTTCGCGTACAGTGGAAGGCTGATTACATCCGCCATAAGGTATTTTGCGTGCGTACCGAAAACTGGATATCCTGGAGCAGTCATCAGAACGATATCCCCGGGATTGACGAAGCAGTATGGTAACAATGACAATGCGGCCTTAGTCCCGATTGAGTGCATGATTTCGCTTGTCTCCATAGGTACACTAAATTGTGCAACCATGTACCTCGCAACCGCCTCCTTAAACTCCTGACAACCATTGTCGGCGTAGCCACGATTCTCATATTTTCCCGCTTCATTGGACAGCGTCTCGACGACGAAATCCGCGGCCATGCTGTCCGGCTCCCCGACACCCATGTCGATAAGAATTCGGCTCGGGAATTTTTTTGTCGCCTCGACTCTTGCTCGCTTGATCTTTTCAAATTTGTACATCTGTTTCCCATCGCCAAAATTTTCACCCCCTATTCTCGTGGAGAAAAATTTTTTCGCAAACTGATCACTGACGTCCATACTGCGTCGCTAAACTATGAACTCCATGGAAAAGGCAAATTTTATTTTGGGTAAGTTAAGCGAACTTTTTCCTACGGCAAATGTTTCACTAAATTTTTCGAGCGATTTCACGTGTTTAGTTGCCGTGGTATTATCCGCCCAGTGCACGGATGCGGTTGTAAACAGTGTCGTGGAAAAATTATTTAAGGTTGCTGCGACGCCGGCGGAATTTATCGCCCTCGGGGAACAAAAGCTGAAGGAAATCATCAGACCATGCGGATTTTCTAATACAAAAGCGAGACACATCCTAGGGACGGCAAAAATAATTTTGGAAAAACATAGTGGCCATGTGCCGGAAACATTTGGGGAATTGGAGGCACTGCCGGGTGTTGGCCACAAAACTGCGTCCGTTGTGATGAGTCAGTGCTTCGGCAAGGCGGCATTTCCGGTGGATACGCACATCGCGCGCCTGGCGAATCGCTGGGGCCTGGAAAAATCACGAAACGTCAAAAAAATAGAGATGACACTTAAAAAACTTTTCCCGGAAAGCACCTGGCAAACACTCCACCTGCAACTGATTTCCTATGGCAGAAAATTTTGCCCGGCGCGCGGACACACTATCGAAAAATGTCCAATCTGTTTGGAATTCAGCTGTACAGTCGACAAATGGGCCTTTCAAAGCGCTTAAACTATTGATCCTGATGCTCCCTGGACAATATATCCCGCGTCCTGTTTCTAACCTCCTTGTAAGCACCCTCGGCATTGATTTCGTATAGCTCCAAAGCTCCATTGAGGATGCTTATGCACTCGCCAATCGATTTTTCGTAAATTTGATACCTTCTTGCTGCGGCTTCCGGGGATAGATCAGTTGCCCGTACTGGTACCTTTTTGGCACCCTCAGCTTCGGCCTTTTTGTTTTGTTCGACGGCGGCATCACCGCGGGACAGTTGGCGTATAACGCTTGTTCGCCGTGAAACCGAAAAATTTACCATGCGGAAGATCGGCTCATTGTCTCCCTTCAATTTCTGTATTAGGAACTTTAAAAAATGTGCCTGCACAGCCGTCCGAGGAAATCCGTCTATTATCACACCCCTTGCATTTTCTGGCTTTAGCAGCTCGTTCAAAACAAGCGACACTACTATGTCGTCTCCGACGAGCATTCCCTTTTCCTTCAGCTTTTCGCATTCCGGAGTATTGAGCAATGAACTTACTTCAACTGGTTTATTTGGAATTTCCAGCGTACGCATGACAGTTACGGTATTCGTTCCCTTGCCAGCGCCTGGAGCGCCGTTGAGAAAAACCACTTGCTTTGGGAGCACAATACCCTTTTCGCCGTACTTTTCAACAAGCTCACCCCAAACATCGTTGAACAGCACCCTGGCGACGCGCTTATCATCATTGCAACACGAATGATCACAATCACTAACCGTTTCCATTACCTGATCAGTCCCTTCTTCCAATCCCTGCTCTGCCGGCAAACCGTTAACCCAGACGGCGGCAGCGGAAAACACCGCAAATGTCAAAATTTTCGACAACTTTCCCATATTCATGATACAGTCTGTGCATAGTAAAGTATTCGGGCACGTTATCCAGAAAATTTTCCACTGTGAAGCGAATTTTTTTTATTAAAAATCAAAAAACGGTATTGTCCGGAATATCGGCGTTCCGTGTGATGCACAATATTCCGTCTTTCACACACATTCCATTACGCTCATAGCCGTCCGGTTTGCCGTATGGCGTCAGGTGCACACCGCTTCCTATGCGGGCATCTTTGTCTATTATGGCATTCTTTATCATAGAATTTTCGCCGATCCCTAGTGGGATACCATGCTCCTTTGTGCCATTGGATGCACCGTTGCAATCGAAATAATCTGCCCCGAACATAAGCACATTTTCCAGATATGTCCCACGACGAACCACTGATCTTAGGCCGATGACACTTCTTATGAGTGTGGCGTTAGTTATTATACACCCGTCGGATATCAATGTCTTTTCCATTTGGCAGCTATTTACTTTACAGGCTGGGAGGTAGCGAGCGCTAGTATATATCGGGTTCTCGGCGTCGAAAAAATCAAACTCCGGGACAACGTCGGTAAGCATGAGATTTGTGTCAAAAAACGACTTTACCGTCCCGATGTCTTCCCAAAATCCGTCGAAGACGTGGGCAAACATGTTGTATTTGCCGAGCATTCCCGGCAATATATTTTTCCCGAAGTCGCTGCCATCTCCGGAAAGTACCTCGAGTAATTTATTTGATGTGAACGCGTATATTCCCATAGACGCCAAATAATATGGCGTATCCGTCTTATCGTGGAGAGTTGTCCTTATATTTTGTGGCAATGCGCAATGCGCTGCCGACGCTATCTCCTTTGGTTTTTCGATAAAATCTTTTACGCGCAAAAATTCATCCGTTTGCACAATTCCGAAACCAGAAATTTTATGTTCCGGGACCGCCTTCGCGGCGATTGTTACATCCGCGTTACTTTTCTGGTGCTTTTCGACGAAATCTGCCAGATTCATGCGATAGAGCTGGTCTCCGGACAGTATGAGAACCACATCATTTGACTTTGGCTTTATATATTTTAGATTCTTTCTGACGGCATCCGCTGTCCCGGCATACCACTGTTCCCCAGCACTGTTTGTCTGTTCCGCTGAAAAAATTTCAATTGACCCGTTGCCGAACGTATCAAATCTGTATGTCGTCTCTATGTGTCTATGCAGCGATCTGGTGTTGAATTGCGTGAGGATATAAATTTTCGAAAGTCCAGAATTTAGGCAATTGCTTATGGGGATATCGACGAGCCTGTATTTCCCGGCCAATGGGACGGCTGGTTTACAGCGCGTTTTCGTTAGCGGATATAACCTATCTCCTCGACCTCCTCCCATTATCACACAGTAGATATTGCCTCTCATCGCTGGGCGACTGTGACGATCGTCAACAAAATGTCAAATCATGATAAAAAATATATTTGACTTTATCGAAATCGATTAATTTTGACCTCCAGACAGGGAATCGCCAATCGGGACTGGAACTTGTATTGCATAGTTGTTACAATCGAGAAAGGCATTTTATTTGATGATATTTGGCAGAAAAATTCTGATTTTTACGAAAAAAATATGCCCTTTTCGAAAGGTTTATAAATTGTTTGTGGGTCGTGAAAGTGCAAAAGCATGGAGAAGATGAAAGGTAGACGGTTGGCGAAAGGCGAGTCCAGCATCGAAATATAGCAGCTCCGGTTAAGAAAGGCACAAAAAAGCATGGTAAAGTGCATCGCCAAGGGAAGAGAAAAGAGGCAAGATATCCCTGAGTTTTCGTTTGAGTTTAGCCCAAAATTTTTC
>JAISXS010000015.1 GCA_031270385.1 Puniceicoccales bacterium
GTGTGCACCCAATGGCGATAATCGGTGAAAATGTTTTCTTCGGCAAGGGTTCGCAGATAGGTGCATACGCCATCCTAGGGGATGGCGTAAATGTCGGCGACGGGACTACCGTTGGCGAACACGTGATTCTCAGGGCAGGGACGACTGTCGGCAGGCATTGTTTGATAGACAGCTTTGCGACTATCGGAAGTTTGCCGCAGGACGAGTCCTTTGATGCAAAAATTTTTAGCGGCGTCATTATCGGTGATGACACCGCAGTTCGTGAATGTGTGACAATCAATCGAGCGACGGTTGAAGGATCGCATACGAAGATTGGCAGTGGGTGCATGTTGCAATCGTGCTCCCATGTCGGCCATGACTGCGAAGTCGGAAATGGAACAGTGGTTGCAACCGGCGCAATGCTTGGTGGCAGGGCCAGAGTCGGCGCAAAGTGTTTCATCGGTGGCGGTGCGGCCATTCACCAGCGTGTTGTTGTGGGAGACTACGCTATTCTTGGAGGAAATTCTTCAACTTCTCTGGATTTGCCGCCCTATGCGATGGCTTTTGGCGTATCCACTGTAATTGGTTTGAATGTGGTAGCGTTGCGTCGTGCCAAAATTTCCAGTGAAAATATTGTGGCGTTGAAAAATTGTTTCCGCGAGTTCTACGTGCGCACGGGAATTTTTGGGGATCGCGCCAGGAAGATGATAGAAGAAGGGTTTGGTTCGACGAATGAGACTATAGAGTTTTTGACTTTTTTTCTGCGGAATTCGGAACAGGGATTTGCGCCAAAGCGGCATAGGATAAAGTGAATCATGGAATTTCGCGGACAGGATGAGTTTGATTTCGACGATTTTTCCGGTGAAGATAAGGCTACGGGTTGCCAACGGTACATCCCATTGGCGATAAAGATGCGGCCAAGGACGTTGGGGGAAATAGTCGGCCAGGACCACATCCTGGGGCCGAAATGTCTGCTGCCAAAACTCATAAAATCCGGGACATTTTCCAGCATGATCTTTTACGGCGTTCCGGGATGCGGAAAAACTACCCTAGCTGGAGTAATTGCCAATGAAACGAGATCGAAGTTTGTGAAAATCAACGCTGTACTGTCGAATGTTGCCGAATTGCGTGAAATTTTAATGTTTGCCAGGAAACATCCTAGTCAAAATGTTCTGCTGTTCATAGACGAAATACATCGCTTTAACAAGGCGCAGCAAGATTCGCTGCTTCCCGATGTTGAAAATGCGAGCATTCGGCTAATCGGTGCAACGACGCATAATCCCGGATTTTACGTGATCTCTCCGCTATTGAGCAGAAGCCACCTTTTCAGGCTAAATCCGGTAAATGCGGATGCGATTTCAGAAATTTTGAAGCGGGCGCTATCCGACGATACGCGTGGTGTCGGGTCGATGAAGTGCCATGCCGTCGATGGTGTAATCGGGAGCATTGCCGCGATGGCAAACGGAGACCTGCGCTGGGCATTGAGTGCCCTTGAAACAATTGTTATGAGTTTGCCGGTCGGGTCGGAAATAACCGCCGGTGACGTCGAGAATTTTTCCGCGGAAAGGGAACTCCGCTACGATGCCGATGAAGACGAACACTACGACACTGTTTCTGCCTACATAAAGAGTATGCGTGGGTGCGACCCGGATGCGGCGATCTTTTGGTTGACCAAGATGTTAGACGGTGATGAGGATCCGAAATTTATTGCTCGCAGAATGATAATTTTTGCATCCGAAGACGTTGCCCTCGCGGACTCGAGGGCATTGCCATTGGCGATTTCCTGTTTCGAAGCGTGCGAAAAAATTGGAATGCCCGAATGCGCGATAAATTTGGCCCATGTTACAGTATTCCTTGCGACATCACCGAAAAGCAATTCCACCTACATGGCACTTTCCCGGTGTCGAACGTATGCGGCGAAAAATGGCTTCCAAAATGTTCCAGTTTGGTTACGCGACAGCCACGGTAGCGCAAACAAACGTGCTGGTAATCAGGAAAATTATCTATATAGCCATAATTTTGAAAGCAATGTTTCCGGGCAATTTTACATGGAACGTCCGGAAAAATTTTGGGTCCCTAAGAATTCTGGTGCGGAAAAACAAATTGCCGAGCGGGCGAAATTTGTGGAAGAACTGCGAAAAGAATTGAACAAATCCGGCGGGTAGCTAGCATTGCCCCATGGTGTGCGATGTTGTTCCAAGTATTTTGATAATTAGGGATGGCTGGGGGAGCAATCACAACGGGGACGAGGATTTCTGCAATGCAATTTTACAGGCCCACATCCCATTTTCCAATTCCCTAGGAAAGGGATGGCCGAGAACGGAAATCGAGGCGTCCGGATTGGCAGTTGGACTACCTGACGGCGTGATGGGGAACAGCGAAGTTGGGCACCAAAACATCGGGGCAGGAAGGATCGTTGACCAGGAAATTGTCAGGATTGACAAGGCGATGGCCAATGGTGAATTCGAAAAAAATCCTGTATTTGTTGGAGCCATTGAAAATGCCAGAAAAAGTGGATCAAAGCTGCACCTTATCGGGTTATGTTCCGATGGCGGCGTCCATTCGGTTATGCGACACTTGTATGCCATATTAAAATTCGTCAAAAACTGTGGATTAATCGATGTTTTCGTTCATTTCATCAGCGATGGGCGGGACACTTCGCGGGATAGCGGGATAAAATACTGCGAAGAAGTGGAAAGACAGTGTGCCGAAATCGGAGTTGGGAGGATTGCGACTGTGATTGGACGTTTCTGGGCGATGGATCGCGACAATCGGTGGAATCGCGTGAAGGAAGCGTATGATTGCATGGTTGGGAGCGCGAAATTTTCACAATTTCAATCCGCAGCTGGGGCGATAAAGTCTTATTACGAAAATCCGAAGTCTCCGACCCAAACAGGAGACGAATTCATTTCGCCGTCGCAGATTGTCGATGAGAAGGGAAATTTTATCGGAAAAATCGAAGGCGGAGACAGCGTGATATTTTTCAATTTTCGCGGCGATAGGCCGAGGGAAATAACTAGGGCATTCACCCATTCGGAATTTTCGGGATTCCAGAGGGAGAAATTACTAAAATTGTACTATTCTACGCTTACGGAATACGAGGCTGGGTTATGCGAAAATGTCATCTTTAGGCGTCCTGAAAAAATGAAAAATATAATAGGTGAGTACATCGGAAACCTTGGATTGAGGCAGTTTAGGTGTGCTGAGACGGAAAAATATGCCCATGTGACGTTTTTTTTCAATGACTACAGAGAAGATCCATTCCCCGGAGAAGATCGCAAATTAATCCCTAGCCCAAAGGATGTGGAAACATACGACCAGCGGCCTGAGATGAGCGCATTTGCCGTGAAGGACGCCGTGAAGGATGCTATACTAGGCAGGCAGTATTCCCTCGTTGTTGTGAATTTTGCGAACCCCGACATGGTTGGGCACACTGGGAATATGGAAGCGGCAAAGAAGGCGGCGGAAGTCGTGGACACGTGCATAAAAGAACTGCTCAACGCCGTTGATAACGCGGGAGGAAACGCTTTGATCACAGCCGATCACGGAAATCTGGAGAAGATGGTGGACCCGCAGACGCGCACCCCCTTCACTCAGCATACGACAAACCCTGTCGAAGTTATTGTGTATGGTAGAGAGTTTAAAAATGTCAATTTGCGAACGTCTGGTGCCCTCTGCGACATCGCTCCAACAATTCTAAAAATGATGAAACTTCCACAGCCACTGGAAATGACCGGAGTGTCCCTCATTTAGCGAATTCACGGATTCTTACCCGGAAAAAGCATCATCCCTAATTCCAAAAAACGGAAATCTTTCTGCCAAATATCGTTATAGCGATCACACTCGACAAGGGCATTCCAATCTGGAAATGCTTGGCAGGGGAATTTTCCTTTTTATAAAAAACACGCCCTTTTCGAATGAAATAACTGTATATAGTCAAACTCCTTGACAAGCGCATTTAAATTTGCACATAGAACGTGGATGGCATACTATAGCAGCTCCGGTTAAGAAAGGCACAAAAAGCATGGTAAAGTGCATCGCCGAGGGAAGAGAAAAGAGGCAAGATATCCCTGAGTTTTCGTTTGAGTTTAGCCCAAAATTTTTCGATGGGATTGGAATCTGGAGAATAGGG
>JAISXS010000090.1 GCA_031270385.1 Puniceicoccales bacterium
CTTCGCTCTGTGATTCTCGAAATACTTTACTACCTTTTCCCTCAGATCCTTCGAATAGTACATCTCGCTCTTACCTACTATATTTTTAAACGCCCTCGTCAAGGGGAATTGCTATAGTCATCTTGCCTGAAAAAAGCATTTTGTCCAACGATGCACCAACGAAAAATTCACGCTTTTATGAAAAAACAATATGCTCTTTTCGGGCAATGTATAGCTGTCACATTCGACAAGGGCATCCTATCCAACGATACTTAGCGGGACAATTTTCCCTTTCACAAAAGAAGAGACGCCCTTCTCAAGTGAAAGGGCTATAATTATGGTGCCGAGCGTCGTCGAACGTAACGACCATAGTCATCTTCCCCGAGAAAAGCACACCCTTCATTCCAAAAAACCGGAATTTTTCGCTAAATATCGCTAATATAAAATGCTTTTTTCAAGTAAGACAACTAAATCTTGCAAATTTTACAGACTGCGAAAAAAAATTGGTTGCATTATTTATATGCGATAAAAAAACCAAGAGCGTCCAACGTTGGAAATCACGTACCCCATCGGATGGAAGCATTATTTGAGTTGCGGGAAACTGGGGATTCCATTTTCGTAAGCACACCGGGCCTCACCGGTTATTAGCGGGAGAGAATACTTAAAAAAAGAAATATCTGGGAACATGGCGTCCTGGGAATACCAAGCTTCTGGGAATTCTTTTCTTCCAGAGGAAACATTTCCAAGATCAACGCAACCGACTTCCGAAGAATATTTACTGCCGTCTGCTCGCAAAATCGTGATCATTTTCCCACTTATGCCGACCGTAACAGCCAGTTCGACGGCTTTTTGGGCACATAGCTCTGCTTCACATACGTCTGTCCCGGACAGAGTCATCGGCGATGTCAATTCCCAGTCGCCTAGGGTGATTAAATCAACCTGAACGTCGAAATTTGCCTTCGCTATAAATTCCATATGCTCCGCCGCTCTCCGTTGCGTAACAAATTTTTCCCCCTTCAAATTTGTTAATTTTTCTCCGACAACCACGACGCAATTGCCAACGTTCCTTAGGGTTTGGTGCACATTTTTTACAAAAGCACCTTCCTCGAATTTCGACAAAACGACGATGTGTGGCGCATCTAAGCTGTCCCTGCGTCCGCGTGTAAGAGCCAACGCACTCAATAACCATTCATTGTCACATTTCCCAATTTCGAGTATTGTTATCACACCATTCGGCTGCGATGATTGGACGCACGCTAAGACGGTCTTTGCGATCACAGCCAGGTGCTTAGCCATTGACCCATATCCGAGGCAGTGGTCTGTCAGCTGTATGCCATTGTCGCTGGCCATCGGAATTACTACGATGCGCATTTCGTATCCTGTTTTTTTTGCAGCTTCATCGACGCTTCTGCAATATTCGATGGCAGAGTGATCACCCATGACGAAAAAATAGCGAATATTTTGGCGTCGCAAACTTTCCATCATCTTCACCGCGTCAAAATTTCCCACGTTATAGGATTTCAAAGCCGCACCTGGAGTTCCCACCAGATTTGCTATATTTTTCTGTGGCTGACTTGCAAGGTCGACGAGTTGGTTGTTTAACAGTCCCTGGACACCACCGGCACACCCATATATCTCCCCAATGCAATCGTAGTTCAAGGCTTTTTTAATCAGCGCTGCCAAAACAACATTTGTGACAGCGGACGCTTTCCCCATTTGCAAAATCAAAACATTACCGCCTAACTCTTTCATAGAACCCGACCTTTCAATAAAACCTTGCTTTTAAAAAAGAAATAGGCAATAGTTTTTAGTGTGCCAAAATTAAAAAATTTACTCACAGAAAACTCAAAAAATCGCCGTCACATTTCAAAAATTGACAGGTCGCGAACCGGGTGTAGATTTTCCTTGGCGGACTGCGCAAAATTGCTTGACAGCCAACTGGAATTTTCAAGGTGTGTACCATCCATGAGCATCAAATTGTTGGCGAGGATCTTTATGCTCTGCGCTATGTGTGCGTTTGTATCCGGGTGTGAGACAACGAGTTCGCAATACAGGCCCCAGGCGCCCGCGCAGGACCGTGTGACCGTTGGGACTGTGCAACGGTTTATAGGAAGGGGGATGTACTCCTATGAAGTCGTTCAGGTGCTTGGGGCGCCAAACATGGTTTCGAAGGATAGGAATGGCAACGAAACTTGGGTGTACGACAAGATTCACTCCGAATATGAGCGCAGGGAATCCGATGGAGGTCTTAGCCTCGGCATTGGCGGCGGTGGCGTAGTTGGTCTTGGCGTACTCGGTGGTGGACTCGGGATCGGCGGGCATTCGGCGAAGGCGTCCGCTTCGTCAAGCGAGCGCACGCTGACGATCGTTATACACTTTGATTCGGAGTCGAGAGTTTCGGACTTTTCATATAGAACAACGTCATTCTAAAGTATATGGCCAAAAGAGCTTTTATTCCACTTGCCCTCTTTATCATGTGTCTCCTTGGAGGGTGTTATTTTGTCGAAGATGGGGGTGGAGCACCGCGCACGAGCATCGACATTCAATCCATGCAAACGAGGAATTTTGATTGTTCATACAAGGTTGCATTTGCTGCGGTGATAGACGTCTTTCAAGATCTTGGATTTATCATTCAGTCATCGGACGCAGCAATTGGTCTCGTCATAGCTAAAAGCAGTTCTTCCGGTTCGATACGTGGCATCCCGGGAGTTTCCGGCGTTTCTTCGGAGACTTCGTGGGAGACAGGCACTGCGCATTTGGAGGAGCTTGGCGCTGGAGTGTCCATTCGCGTTAGCTTTGTCAAAAATAAGAAAACTTCCGGCGAGTACGGCGTTGTGGAGGAACGTAGCTACGCGATAACTGATGGAAATTTTTATACAAGATTTTTTGAAAAAATCGATAAGTCCATTTTCGTTAGGAAAAATTTGAGGTAAATCCAAAGTCGTCGTTGACGTACAGTCGTCTTACTTGAAAAAGGCATGCTACTCAACGATATTTATAGTCATCCCCACTCCCCCGAGAAAAGCATACTCCCTAATTCCAAAAAACGGGAGTCTTGCCGCTAAACATCGTCAAACAGAATGCTTTTCTCAAGTAAGACAACTATAACGGAGAAGTCCCCGTTTTTTGGAATTAGTGGATGTGCTTTTTTCGGGGGGAAGATGACTATATTTCGATTTATGAGTCCTGGCCCTAGACTTATTTTTATTTCTTGCTATATGGCAAAAATCCTTGCTAATCGAAAGTAAACTTTCCGTTTTCGTTATTGCGAATCGAAATTATTTTTTTAGCTCTCTCCGCCTGGTAGTTTATGATCGGCGGCGTTATAATCGTAAATAATCTAGTAAAATCCTACGGCCAGAGCGTGGCTTTGAACGGCATATCGTTTACCGTTGAAAAAGGCTCTGTTGTCGGATTGATTGGACCGAATGGCGCCGGAAAAAGCTCAATTTTGAAAATTTTAGCCGGCCTGATTTCTGGGACGTTGGGCGATGTCATTGTAAACGGAATCTCCGTCGCAAGCGATCCAATTAAAGCAAAGAAAAATACTTCTTTCATGGCGGAAAATAATCCGTTGCCTGATCACATGCGCGTCGGAGAATATCTGCGTTTCCGAGCGGAACTAAAGGGAGTTCCAGCCAGAAAAATTCGCGCAAACACGGAAAAAATCATGCGTCAATGTGACTTGTACTATGAAGCCCGCCACCGCATGATCAAAACGCTGTCCAAGGGCTATCGCCAGCGCATAGGAATTGCCGATGCCATGCTTGGAGATAGCGAGGTTGTCATCCTCGACGAGCCGACGATAGGATTGGATCCCCACCAAATCATAGGAATTCGCAAAATAATCGATGGCACGAGGGGTATGCGCACAATTCTGATTTCCAGCCATATTTTGTCTGAGTTGGAAACGGTTTGCGACAATTTCATCATAATCAATCGCGGTAATATCGTGGCCGCCGGCACATTGGCTGGTCTCGCCAGTGACGTACGGGAAAAAGACACGTTCCTAGCGAACATACGCGGCAGTGAGCTGAAAATACGGGAAATTTTCGAGGCAAACGGTACGAAAATTTCGTCGCTCGAACGACTCAGGGCAGACGATGAGTGGTCAATAAGATTTTCAGCGACCGAGAAAAATCATAGATCGTTGCTCGCAAAAATTGCCGCTGAAAGCGGTCTATTCGCGGAAAAGATATGCACAATCGAACCGTCATTGGAGGAAATTTTTCTCCGTGCAACGCGTCGCTACCGTGACCAAAACCTCGAAAACAAATTATGAAAAATTTTTGGACACTGCTTAAATATGAAATCCATAAACTGATCGTCTCTCCGTCGACGTATGTAATTTCCCTTGTTTTTACATTTTCCATGGGTGCGATATTCGCATTCGTTCTGCACAATTATACCACAACAGATTACGACGTCCCATTTGCGCAAATGTTTTTTCGCTGTTTTTGGTTGCCGACCTATGCCACAATCCCACTCATAACAATGCGATCGCTCTCCGAAGGATACAAAAACGGCACGATGCAAAATTTATTTTCCGCGCCCATATCACATTTGGAAGTCGTGTTGGCTGAATTTTTCGCTGCCTACGCAATGTTCATTCTCCTGTGGCTAAGCTCGCTTGTCCCACTCGCCGCCGTCAAATTTATTTCAAACCAAACTTTTGCCGACGCTGCTTTCGCGTCGAAATTCAACATTGCCGGAGGACTGTTATTCGTGGGATTGGTGGGTATGTCTTTCACCGCCATTGGCATATTAGCCAGTTCGCTGACTGAAAATCAAATAATTTCCAGTATGGTGACATTTTTCATGCTAATGGCCCTACTTCTTGGAGGTTTGCTCCTAGCAAATAGCCCGAAAATAGCGAATTTAAGGTTATGCAGCACCTACAACGAGGGGCTTAGTTTTTTTTTGCAGTTGGATAATTTTTGCAACGGACTGGTGGATTCCAGGGTAGTTGTATTTCATCTGTCTTCCTGTGCCCTTGCACTGTGCCTAACGACAATCGCCGTTCAAAGGAAGCTTGGCTAATTATGGCGAACTTCCGTAAAAGCAATATATTAAAGTCTCTCGGAGCGTTACTGTTCATTGTACTCACTATTGGTGTCTACATTGCAGTCGGCATACTTTCATCTAGGTATTTTTGCCGCATAAAATTTGGGTCAAAACCGGGTTTGGTTCTGGGTGAACTATCAAAAACGATAGTTAATAGCTTAAAATCCGATGTTGAAATCTTCGTTTTACTGGAAAAAACTCTGGATTACAACGACGAGACATTTGACCTGATACAAAAAAATGTACGCCATCTCATGGATGAGTACGCCAACTGCGTCACCAATGTCGCATTCAACGCGGAAATTATAAACGTCGGGGAGCGGGCGAATAGATACGCCGATTTGTGCCGTCGTTTCGGCATTTTGCCCGCAAATTGTGTGATTGTGACGACGAATAACAAGGTTAAGGTTTTAGCAATCGATGAACTCTATAAAAAATGTAGTTCTGGGCAAAGAAATGCATGCCAACTGGTGGCATTTCAGGGAGAGTGGGTCATTTCATCGGCACTAAATGAGCTGGCGAATGCTGGTAGCAATGTAGCATACTTTACCGTTGGGCACGGGGAATGTGACCTCGATAGCGCATCACCATCGAGGGGATTGTCCGTGTTAAAAGATTTGGCAAGGCAAAAAAATTTGTCTGTCCGCCCGCTAAATTTATACGATAGCAAAGCAATCCCGGATGATGCCAAATTGGTGGCTATAGTAGGGGCGAGAAATAAATTTTTAGGATTTGAGCGGGAAATTTTACGGGATTTTGTCGATGATCGCAATGGTAAGCTCGTAATCGCAATGGATGGCAACATCGATATCGGGCTCGGCGAATTCCTCATTGACCACGGGATTTACGTCGTCGACAGCCCGGATGCTTTCGCGGATGGTCCCACAGAAGAGCTCGTCATAGAGCAGTTTGCCCCCCATGAAATTAACAAAAAAATCATAGAATTTCGGGTATCTGTGATGCTTGGGTCTGCCTGCGAGGTTAGGCAATCTCCGCCATGGCTTTTCGATTGGGAAAAATTCAAAATTACGGAACTCATGCAGACGTCGGGCGAACGGTCTGCAACGGTTGATCCAGAGGAAATTGTTAAAATTCCATATACCGTCGCCGTAATTTCCGAGCGGAAAAAATTCAATGCCGCCGAAATGACGATGAATGCGGGAAAAATTTTGGTAGTCGGGAATTCAGATTTTTTGACGAATAGTAAAATCAAAGTGTTTGGCAACATGGTTTTTTGGCAAGGTATTAGCGATTATATGCTGCCAATGGAAAGCTCAGAAGGATTTGAAACAACTAGCATTGAAAATTACAGAATTGCGATGTCCGGTAAAAATTTCTGGAAAATCATCCTTAGAATTTCATTTTTGCCGATTGGATTTCTTATGTTGACGGCGTTTGTTGCATTTCTGAGGAGAAAGTGATGAAGGGGCGTACTGTTTTCATGGTCATTCTAAATGTCGTTCTATGGTCGTTCGTATTGTCAAAAGTCACCACAGCCGTGAGAAATCGCTCACGCCATGGTGGTTATGATGGGCTCGAGTCCGTTGAAAAAATTCTTTTTCACAATCAAGTCAGTGGCTACAAATTTTCACTGCAAAAATCACAGCGAAATAGCGGATGGGAGGTCGCGTGGAGCGAGGGAGTCTGGCCGGCGAATATATTTGCCATAGAGGATTTTCACGGAAAATTGAAAAATTACTTCGGCGAAGTCGGGCCCGGCAAAGACCTATCACTGTGCACTTATGAAGTGACGCTTGTTTCAAAGGGATCACGGAAAACAGTAAAATTGACCGCTGAAAATGTAAATATTACATTCTTCGGGGAAAATTTTCCCGGTGCAAGGAACGCGATTCCCGATGATGACGTAGTTGCCTGCTTTTTAAACACAAAAATCTTTCCGTGTGTAAGGGACGATTGCAAAATTTTTAGGGTAAAGTCAAAAAGCGGAGAATTCGTATTTGCCAAACGCCATGGCAAATGGTTTTTGGACGGCTCGGTTTCTAATTTTGAAATTAGGGGGGATTTGGTTGCGAAATTCTTTCACGAAATTTTCGCAGCTGAGGGGAAAAAAATCTGTCGGATTCGTTACAGCGGTGCACAGCCGTGCCTGTCTGTAACACTGTATGGCGATATGGCCAGTGAAAGAGTGAATTTTTACGTAGTAGACGGTACTTATTTTATCGAAAACGCCGTGGCGGATTTGTTTTTCGAAATTGGAAGAGAGTGTTTTTCTGGCGTCGAAAGTGCCGCCGCCGCATTGATGCACCTCCAAATTTTTCCAATCGCGCAGTGCGATGACATAAACGTTGTGCAGGCTGCCAGCGGAGATTATTTCAATTTCCACCACCTAAAAAGTCGGGGCAAGTGGCAATTCACGTATTCAAGGGATGGGACAACGAAGGTTCGCGAGATTCCACACGATCAAGTCGGCGGCATCCTAGACCTACTTGGCAGGGTGGAACCGATTGGAATTGTTCAAGAACTGGCTACTGACGATATGGCGTTCACACTCACACTGGGCGGCAAATCCACGGGTGCCAAGATTTTTACATTCTATGTAGATGGAGAAAGACTGTTCGTCGGCTCCGATGGAGAAAGCACGAAATTCGAACTCAAAAGATCCTTTTATCCGGCATTTTTCCAAATGATTAGGTCAATTTCCGCCGATTCTGACGGCAATTCCTCCTAAAGACTCATATAGTTATCTTACCCGAGAAAAGCATGTTCTACAGTTGTTCCATCTGAGAAAGGTGTGCCTTCCCTCATAAAAAGGAAAATTTTTTCGCCAAATATAGTCATCTTACCCGAAAAAAGCACACACTCCATTCCAAAAAACGAAAATCTTTCCGCTATAGCAGCTCCGGTTAAGAAAGGCACAAAAAAGCATGGTAAAGTGCATCGCCAAGGGAAGAGAAAAGAGGCAAGATATCCCTGAGTTTTCGTTTGAGTTTAGCCCAA
>JAISXS010000003.1 GCA_031270385.1 Puniceicoccales bacterium
CAGATTCCAATCCCATCGAAAAATTTTGGGCTAAACTCAAACGAAAACTCAGGGATATCTTGCCTCTTTTCTCTTCCCTCGGCGATGCACTTTACCATGCTTTTTTTGTGCCTTTCTTAGCCGGAACTGCTATATATCAGCGGAAAGTTCACGCTTTTGTTAAAAAAACAATATAGTCATCTTACCCGAAAAAAGCACACTCCCTGTTCCAAAAAATAGGAATTTTTCCGCAAAACATCATTATATAGAATGCTTTTTTCAAGTAAGACAACTATATTTCCCTTCCAGCGATCCGTGTGGGCGATTCACCACCCACCGGAAAATAGCATCATTTCACGTGAAAACGTGTGGCAATTCGGTCAATAAGCTGGGCAAATGCACCATTGCCAAAAACGTTTGCGGATGTGCAAATTGGATCCATTATCACGTACAGCGAAAATATCAGTGACGACATCGCATAGTCGAATCCGAAACACCGCTCGATAATCGGAAGCATGACGATTATTCCACCCGCTGGGATTGCTGCGACCGAAAATTTCGCAATTACAAACTGAACAGCAAATGCCAAATATAAAAATTGGGACGGTTGTGGTGCACCGTAACTTTTAAGAATTGCGTATATAAAAACTGGAATAGCTATGCAATCTCCGATTAGGTGAATGTTTGTTGTAATTGAGACTATGGACTTTGCCAGAGATTTGTTTTTCGAATTTTTTTCCACTGCGATAAGGGTATATGGCAATGCCGAGGCACTCGACATTGTTCCAAATGCGCATACCACAGCCGGAATCATATTCTTCATCGCAGTAAAAGTTGCCCTTACGTCCATTCCATTTACTGCAAAGTAGAGAATGAAAATATACGCCACTATGGCGATGATTATGATGGCAACTATGGAAGCGTATTGGCAAACAAGTGTTGCAACGATGCCATCTGCCTGCATCTTCAGAAAAAATCCAAACAAAAAGAACGGAATTATCAATTGGATGCACTTCAGAAAATGGGAAACGAATTTATCAAAAACGATCGATAGTTTCCGTGCGCCGTCCGGTGTGACTTTTGGGACGAAAATTCCGAAAATCATCGACGCGACCAAGGCAACGGTATTTGAAACGATTTTCGGGAGTTGGAAATCGAACAGTGGTTTCAGGCCATCTTTTGCTGATGTTTGCGACAGTGACAAATTCATGGCGTAAACCATTTCCCCGACAAAGTGGCTTAGATATGCTGCCAAAAAATTTGAGCAACAGAGCAAAATTAGAGCAATTGCAAAAATTTTTGAAGCACTTTTGCCTAACCTCTGGAATGTTGAAAAAATTAGGCAAAAAATCAGCGCTGGCAGAACAAAAACCACAACGGACTTCAGTGTGACGCTGATCGCGAGAAACAAACTTACCACCGACAGCGGGAAAATCTTGCCACCTATGAGGGCAAGTATAACACAAAAAATTAGAACAAACGGAATTTTCTTACACATATAATTAAAAAGTTGAAAATTACTAAACGCGCCCCATCAAAAAAGGGCAAGGGAAACAATTTATGAAAATTTCCTCAGCACGTTCGCATTTCAACTTTAAATTCCATTTCTTTTCAGTGAGAAAAATATCAAATGAATGTCAATATTTTTTTTGCGAAAATTAACCTTTGTGATTGTTCCAGTTTAGAAAGGCATGCTTTTCGTGAAAATTAGAATTCTACCGGCAAATATAGTTATCTTACCCGAGAAAAGCACACCCCCTATTCCAAAGAAACGGAAGTCTTACAGCTAAATATCGTTATATAGAATGCTTTTCTCAAGCAAGATAACTATAGACGCATTGTATATACCTTTCGTGCGAATTTTGATGTATAGCTGTTTCATTCGAGAAGGGCGTGTTTTTCTTTACAAAAAGAAAAATTTACTCGCCAAATATCGTTGGACAGAATGCCCTTCTCGAGTGTGATAACTATACGCTTCAAGTACGGTGACTACATTACTAGTTTTTATCGAATTTAAAATTTTAACATTGAAAATTAAATTTTTCGCAAAAATACTTGACGCTCGGCTAATTTTTTGGACTAAGTGAAAACATGAGCAAAAATGAAAGTATTCCTTTCACGCAACCAAATTCACAAACTAACATTTTCAGATCGTCTCTTACTTTTGATTTCGACAAAAAAGACACTGGAATTACAGAACCACCAGTGTCGAAGCAATGCGCACATTACACACGGAACAACAATGTGAGGACGGCGAGCGGCGCCGGACCAAGTCCGCTCCGCATGCGTGAAAACATACACGACATCGAAAATACGCACAATGCCATAGGCGAACGACAGCTGTGTTTGCCGGCTTTTGCCACGGAATCGAAACATAACGCCACGGAATCGAAACATAACGCCACGGAACGTGCACAGAAGTCGAAAACCGAACGGTTGGGATGTACGACTATTGGTCAGAAAAATTTACAAATTCCGATGTTTGGTGGTTTCGAATATCCACAGCCAGGTGAAAAACCAAAAAGAAAACCGAAAAAATCTCTGGAAACTGCAAAGGGATGTTCGGTTGCTAACCAAAACACGCTCTCACAGCCGACGCCGTCAGTGTTTGCAGAACACAAATGCAATCGCGGGAATTGCCTCCCGGAGACGGAGCATGGGACAAAGCCACGCCAGACACCCACTTCCAATGAACACGAACCAGAGACTAAGTTATTTAATACTTGCGGGGACGCTGTAGCTGTTTTTGTAGATGAAGATGAGACGGCCGTCGGTAAAGTGCCACGTATACTTATAGTGAAACAGACTAAGGAAAACATGTGCGCCGTGATCGATGCATTGTTTTCTTGCCTAATAGGGAAAATTTTACCTGTTTTTGGGACACATATCAAAACATTTGTTGACGATTTAAAAGATGCAGTACGCAGAGATCCGATTTCGGCGCTCATAGTGGGTTGCGAGCAATTTACAAAAATATTCGATGAAATCAAAAAAGCATTAGCGCGCGACGCTAAAGGGGAAACACTATATACGCTAGACCATGGACTCAAAACGTTACACAATAGCATCGAAGCAGAGAACAGAAACCCGGTGTATTATGAAAATACACCTCCGTCATTCAAGAGTGTTGCAGTCATACACAATTTAATGCTGATTAACGCAGCAGATCTCAAACGATTGTGTGGCATTATCTATAAAATCATTGACAAAGTTATGACCGATGGCGAGAACAAGAATAGGATATGCGATTTCGTGTGTAAAGTTTTTGCGTCGCTCATCACGATAATTTCCATACGCGCCGAAGACGATCGTTGTATTTTTTTTAGCAAGTTTATCGAAATTATCAAATTGGCGGCTGATCATATTAATTACGCAGCCAACATAATGAAAAATGTAGATGAGAATTTTTGCATGCTAGTCATTGACAAAGTAAAAAAAGATTTACTGAAGAGCTTAAAAGTATTGTAGTCTGGCAAGTTACGGTGTCGAACGATTTGGGCCTATCCGTTGTCTCAGGTTCACAAAGCGGGAATTTCTCAGGCGACTCCAGCTTAAGTGTTCGAGTTCGAGTTGCGAAGGTCGTGCTTTCTTGTCAGACAATACCAGCTTTAGCGGTGATTCTGGTGTGGCAACGGGGACCAATGATGGGCAAACCAAAAAATAGGTGTGTCATACAGTCGTGACTGGGTAGGACTTTCGTCACCAATTTTGATAGAAATTTCTAAAAAAGCTTGCCTTTTTCCGTATAAAATGTAGGTGATTTTGCATGGCAAATCCAACGGACATTCGCAAAGGAAAGGTAATAGAGTACAACGGTGTACCGCATGCTGTCCTGGACGTCCAACACAGGACGCAGGGCAGGCAGGCGGGCTTCGTTCAGGTTGTGATGAGAAATTTAAATACCGGTGCATCGACAGCCGTAAAATTTTTGTCTTCGGATACGGTGACATTTATGTCTGTCAGCACTGTCACGCTTGAATACTCCTACGTCGACGACATGGGACACCACTTTTTGAATACGGAGACCTATGAGGACATTTGCCTGCCAAATAACCTGGTTGAGAGCAAAAAGAAATTTTTGGCTGTTGGAAAAAGTTATGACATTTCATGCGTCAATGGAAAGCCTGTCGAGATTGTCTTGCCGGCATCCATCGCCATGAAAGTTGTCGATTCTCCGGAAGGGGTTCGTGGCGACACCGCATCGAACGTTCAAAAACCGGCGACGACCGAAACCGGACTTGTCGTACAGGTTCCATTGTTCATAAAAGCCGGGGAGACGATACGCGTTAGCTCGGAGGATGGTTCCTACATTGGACGTGCGTAGGCATTTACAATTTGCGAATTTTTCGTATTATCCTGTGAAGTCTGATCGGATGCGGATAGTGGTCATTGATTCGGAGAGATGACAGAGTGGCCGATTGTGTTCGACTCGAAATCGAATGTGTCGCAAGGCACCGGGGGTTCGAATCCCTCTCTCTCCGCCATACATTATAGCTGTCACACCCGACAAGGGCATCTTATCCAACGATACTCGGCTGAAAAATTTTCCTTTTTACAAAAAAACACGCCCTTCTCAGGTGAAGCAGCTATATTTTGCGGGGTCAAACTAAAACGGCTTTTCTGATGTACAGTTATCCTCTCTCCCCCCGAGAAAGGCATTTTATATAACGATATTTGACGGAAAGATTCGTGTTTTTACGAAAAAAAATACGCTTTCTTCAGGTAAGATAACCATAATTATCTTACCCGAAAAAAAGCATACTGTTTTTCCATAAAAGCATGAATTTTCCGTTGGCGCGTCGTTGTATTAAAATGCCTTTATCGAGCAAGATGACTATATTTGGTGGGAAAATTACCGTTTTTGTGCAAAAAAAATATACTTTCCTCGAGCAGGATGACCACAGCTAGCGTGAATGTTGCAGGAAACAATTTGATTGACAATGCATGATTTTGCCATAGCAGAATTCCGGATTGAAGAATTTGCCTGCAATTATTTTATGTTGTTTGTTACTTTTGATTACGGGGTGCAGCACCAGTGGTGGGCAGAATGCTGAGGATGTCGCAGCTTCTTCGAAACTCCCGTGGTCAAGGCCAACCGAGTGGGAAAAAAATCCAATTCTGCGGCTTGAAGATCTGTCGTATTCCAGCGAATCGGAAGGTGGCGTAAAACACAGGTCCCGTAGGAGATGACCATGTTTAATGTTTGCAAGTTCGGATGTAGGCGGGAAAAATTTTTAGCCGCAATTTACTGTGGTCGTCGCGAGAATGCCTTTTTTTCCGACGGCTCGTGCATTGTCTTTTTTCTGGATTTCGTTTTTTTTGAGCTTTGCAGACCATGGGATCTAGAAGCAAATTCGCGTTCCTCACGTAGCTTGATTCCTACACGGCAGCAAACGACCAGGATGGGTAATCGAAGGTGGCATGAGAACAAATTGTTGATATTAAATTATTGACATTACGTTGAAAAAAATCATACCGCGTGTTGCGGCCGGAGGGAGCGGGTCATGGTGGTAGGTATGGACGATGAATAGGCTGGAAAATTACGAAGTTGTGAGGCGCTTCAGTGTGCTAATAGAGAAAAAGGTGTGTGGCGAGGAGCTGACTGAGAGCGAGGTGCGCGAGATAGCGGACGCTGTTATTGTGGGGCGCATACCGGACTATCAGCTATCTGCCCTTTTGATGGCCATATATTTTCAAAATATGAGCGTCCAAGAGACGTCGACGTGGACGGAAGAGCTCATGATGTCCGGTGATATAATCGACACAAAGGGGATTTCGTGGCCAAAGATCGGACGGTGTTCGACTGGTGGTGTAGGTGACAAGTCTGCGTTTGTTCTGATGGCGATTGCGGCATCCTGCGGAATTGCCGTCCCGACTCTCGTAGATAGCTGCGACGGCCTCATAATTTCGGATCTCGACAAATTAGCATCAATTCCTGGGTTTGATTGTAAATTTGATGTGAAAAAATTTCAAAAACAGCTCAAAAAAACCGCGTGTTGCTATTACAAGCAACCGGAAAATATAGTGCCGGCGGACGTAGTACTCGATAATATAAGGCGCACGACAGGCACTGTTCCGAGCATATCGTTGATGACTGGGACGATACTCGCAAATAAATTGTCATCCGGTGCTGATGGCGTTGTGGTGGATGTAAAATGGGGAAATGGCTCTTTCATAAAGGACGTAGAACAGGCCAAGCAACTCGGTCGCATGATAACCCGCGTTGCCCGTAATTTGAATAAGAAATGCATAGCTGTCGTGACGGATGCCAACCAGCCGCTCGGAAAAACCGTCGGGACATGGCTTGAAATTGAGGAAACCATAGAGCTGCTCCAAGGGCATGGTGATCCGGAAATACAGGATCTCATACTGCGGGTTGGCATGGAAATCATACGACTGGCAGGGGTGGCTGGGTCCACGCTGTCGGCGAAACAAATTATAATTAAAAAATTATCGGATGGTTCTGCGCTTGACAAATTTAAAGAAATGGTTAGGGAACAGGGAGGGGACACGTCCTACATCGACGACCCGAGCAAGTATCCAAAGGCGAAGTATTCCCGCAAATTGTCCGCGCAAAAACGTGGATACATACACACTGTGAACGCTGGAATGATAGCCCGTGGCGTGAGCATCTTGTCGAAAAGAAAGGACGGAACGACCGATCATACGGTTGGTGTCTCCGGAATAATGAAAATAGGGATGCAGATAAAACAGGGAGAACCTCTCGTTATGGTACATTACAACGATGAGGATACCCTTGAGTCGGCATTGGAGTATTTTCGAGAAGCCTACCGCTTAGCACCAAAGCGACCGATTCTCAACGAACTAATTGTTGAACGGATTGCGTAATCAATGAAAAGGGGATTGCTATGCCTCGTAATCGCCGTGGCGTTACTGATTGGGTGCGGAGAGGAAGTCAGCGTTCCAGCCAAAAAGCATTTGAAGGTTTGTTCGCCGTTCGAACCGTACAGCCTCGATCCGCAAAAGATTTCATCTGACGTCGACTACAAAATCATACAATCCGTATTCGAAGGCTTGATAATCCCGGATCCGGAAACGATGAATCCATTACCCGGCGTGGCGGAACGCTGGGTGGTGTCGCAGGATGGGAGAGTATATGACTTTTTTCTCAGGGACAACGCCACATGGTCGGATGGAGCTCCCGTTGTTGCCGACGATTTTGTATTCGCTGCGAATCGCGCACTCTCATCACAATTTGCATGCGCAACGGTTGAATTGTTTTTCAACGTGAAGAATGCAAAAGATTTTTTCTATAGAAAAATTCGGGACTTTTCAAAGGTTGGAATCCGCGCGGTAAATTCCAGAACGCTCAGGATAGAACTCGAAAAAAAATCTCCATATTTTTTTGCAATTTTGATGCATCCATGCTGGTCACCCCTGAATAAAAATGTTGTCGAGTCGTTAAAGCAGTACAGCAAAAGTCCGTATCCGAGTGATGCGTTCGCGATGCAAATCATATGCAATGGTCCATTTGTGCCATCGGAACGCGTCCCAGGCATTTGCGTACTCCTAAGAAAAAATGATTCATACTGGGATGCCGACAACGTACTCCTTGACAAAATTACGTTTTCCTTTTGTGCAAATCAGGCATCCAACATAAAAAGGTTCCAGCAGGACGAAATTAGCGTATTGGAGATGCAGGCAGAAGCAGATGACGCGGTAAAGGCTTGCCATGAAAATGAAAGGTTGATAATTTCAACGTTTCCGGAATGCTTCGCCTTGGCGTTCAACATGGCGAACCCAGTATTCCACGATCGTAGGGTCAGAGTGGCTTTGTCCGTCGCCATCAATAGGGAAAAGCTGCTGAGTAACATTCGTAAGAGCACGGGCCTGGCCGCCTATGGATTTGTTCCCGCAATGGACAATGTGTCAGCGAATGAGGCATCATTTAAACGGGACGTGGAGCTAGCAAAAAAACTTTTTGCAGAGGCAGGATACGGGCCGAGTAAGGAATTTCCGAAAGTAAGAATTCTTTGCAACACCCTTGATAACGACGCCGATATTTTGATTTTGGAACAGGTCGTCGATGACTGGCATGAAGCGTTTGGGATCGACTGCATAATAGAGCCGAAGGATTTGGATTATTTTCTCGACTGGCGCAGAAGGTCAAAATTCGATATCGTGAAAATTTTGTATGGCGGAACGTACTGTGATCCGGTACTAATGATTGGCGCATTTGTTTCCTGGGAAACAAAGAATTACGGACGCTGGGACGATCACAGCTACGATGACATTGTCACGTCCATCGATCAGGTCTATGACGAGCTAGCGCGTTTGCAACTAATAGGGGAGGCGAAAAAATACCTTGCCGCCGAAATGCCGATTATCCCACTTTTTTTCAAATCGAGCTCGTATCTCCTCAAAAAGGACGTCAGAGGATGGTTCAAAAATCCGCTGAACATGCATCCCACAAAGTTTGTTTACTTTGTTAAGCCGTAGACTTTTCGACCAATGCGGCATCGATTTTTTCTTTCTCGTTTTCATTCGCGTCTACCTTTTTCACCACTCCTCAGGGCGGACCACATGGCCATGTTGCGATCTCGTATGCAAAGAATGGATAGAGTATAGTCATCTTCCCCGAAAAAAGCATCCCCCTATTCCAAAAAACGGAAATCTTGCCGCTAAATATCGTCAAACAGAATGCTTTCCTCAAGTAAGATACTTATAACGATATTTGACGGAAAGATTCGTGTTTTTCCATAAAAGCATGAATTTTCCGTTGGTGTGTCGTTGCACTAGAATGCTTTTGTC
>JAISXS010000049.1 GCA_031270385.1 Puniceicoccales bacterium
TGAAGAATGTTTTCTCCGCCTCCGATTTTGCCATCTTATACTCTTTGCAGAACGACACTGAATTATTTACCAGTCGCATGCCTTTGCCACCACCACCGCCAGCAGCTTTTATAATAACCGGATAGCCTATGGAATCGGCTATTTTCTTAGCCTCTATTTCGTTTTCAACAACACCGTCACTTCCTGGAACACAGGGAACACGTGCACTTTTGGCAATGCTTTTCGCCATTGCTTTATCCCCAATTTTTGCGATCGTTTCCGGCGACGGGCCGATGAATGCTATATTGCAATCGCGGCATTGTTCGGCAAACGTGGAATTTTCGGAAAGGAATCCGTAGCCGGGGTGTATGGCATCGACATTGGTTATCTCCGCCGCACTGAAAATCCTATCGGCACGTAGGTAACTATTCGAACTTGGAGCATCGCCTATGCAAATCGCCTCGTCTGCCAGCTGAACGTGGAGAGATTGGTCATCGACCTCTGAGTACACGGCAACCGTCTTTATGCCGAGCTCGCGGCACGCACGGATAACGCGTAGAGCGATTTCACCACGATTTGCTATGAGGACCTTCTCAAACATATGTTACGATTTTTTTATCTTAAACAATGGCTGTCCAAACTCCACCGGTTGCCCGTTTTCGACGAGTACATCTTCGACCACTCCGGCTACCTCTGCTTGAATTTCGTTCATCACCTTCATCGCTTCTATTATGCAGACGACAGAGTCGGCATTAATCGGGGAATTCTTCGCTACAAAATCAGGGGACTCCGGGGACGGCGCACTGTAAAACGTCCCAACTACTGGGGATCTTATTATGTGGCAATTTGCGTCGTTTTCTAGCTGCGCCACCTGCGATACCTTATCTTCGCGGACAAGGGTGTGGCAATAACCATCCCCAGTGTGGCCGGTTGGAACACCAGATGCTACTCCGTGTGCCGCCACATTGCCGCTGTTGACTATTTTCACCCGCATATTCCCCCGCTCAATCTCCAACTCATATAGATCGGCATCTTTTACCAAATTTGCGAGCTGTTGTATTTCATACAAGTCCAAAGCATCTCCCGTTATTTGTCGGGACCATGGAAATAATAAGGCACTCCGATGCAATTGAAAAATTTTCCGTTCCAACCATCGTGAAAAATTGCCTGCAAAATTTATGCATTCGTTGCAAGTTTCGTTGACGAGTCACAGAATTTTTATAGAGAGTTGCTACCTAGGAAGGTGTTATTCTGAGCGCGAAATACAAAAGGGCGATCGTAAAGTTTAGTGGTGAAGTTCTGAAGGATAAATCGACTGGTGATACCGTATCCTTTGCCGTTGCCGAGGTGCTCTGTAGAGAAATAAGACGCATCCATGGAGAGGGGGTTGGGCTCGGAATAGTGCTTGGAGGTGGAAATATTTTTCGCGGCTTAGTGGCCAATGAAAAATTTGGAATAGATCGTGTTCTGGGGGATCATATCGGTATGTTGGCGACGGTTGTGAACGCCATGGCGATTTCCGGATGTTTAAAGAATATGGGCGTACCGTCGATTGTGCTTTCTGCACTTCAGATGGTGGACATTTGTGAAACGTATTACCCTAGATACGGGCAGCAATATATCGAAGAGGGAAAAGTTCTGTTGCTAGCCGGAGGGACCGGGAAGGCATTTTTTTCGACGGATAGCGCAGCCGCCCTCAGAGCAGCGGAGTTACACTGCGACGTTGTCGTAAAGGCGACAAAAGTTGACGGCGTTTATGACAAGGACCCGATGAGATACGGTGATGGAAAAAAATTTGAAAAAATTTCATTTCGTGATGTGTTGGTGAATCACCTGAGTGTCATGGATTCGACGGCATTTTCACTGTGCATGGATAACGGTATTCCCATAATTGTCGTGGATGGGGAGAGTGATCCGAAAAATATCGGCCGCGCCATCGATGGGGAAGCGGTCGGCACGACAATTTATAAAGACTAGTTTTTATATGGATACGAATGCGGAAATAAAAAAAGCAAAGGCGGCTATGGACGCTGCCGTAAAGCACACATTGGGTGAGTTCAACACTCTGCACTCTGGGAAAGCATCCGCTGGGATGGTGGAAAATTTGCCCGTCGAGGTATACGGCAATACCTCCAAATTGCGGGAAATCGCAGCAATAACTACGCCGGACGTAAAAACCATACAGATTCAGCCATGGGACAAGGAAAGCGTCAAGGCAGTCGAAAAGGCGATTTTAGCGGCGAATTTGGGTGTTACGCCGATTGTAACTGGCATGATTGTGCGCTGTGTGATTCCGGAAATGAGTGGGGAGCGCAGGCAGGAACTTAGCAAAGTTGCCAATGGAATGGCGGAAGACGGCAGGATAAAAGTTCGTGCGATCCGCCGTGACATCATAGAGCTTTTCAAAAAGGCAAAGAAAGATGGGGCAATCGGAGAGGATGATTTGAAGCACTTGGAAAAGGAGGTCCAGGCACTGACCGATAGCGCCATAAAAGAAATTGATGACAGCCTGCACATGAAAAGTTCAGATTTAATGAAAGTTTGAGGCACATGAATGAAAATACCATGAATTTGAAAAGCTTTCTAAGTGATTACATATCGTGCAAAAGTGTGTCATCCGACAGCAATTTGGAGAGTGGGATGGCCGATGCACGAAGGCATGTGATTAAATTTCTCGAAAAACTTCAGCTGGATGTGCGCGAGGTAAAATCCGGCCGACACGCCGCTATTTTTGCGAAAAGCGAGCAAAAATCTGACCGGCCGACGGTTTTGGTTTACGGTCACTATGATGTGCAACCTGCCGATGATGCTGAGCTGTGGGATAGCGATCCATTTGTTTTATCCGAGAGAAATGGAAGATTATATGCCCGTGGAATTTCCGACAACAAGGGTTGCCACTCGGTAATCTTGGCCGCCATCCATGATTTGACAGCAGGTGCGAAAAATTTGCCGATCAATTTGAAATTCGTCCTCGAAGGAGAGGAAGAAATCGGTAGCTGCGGAATGGAAAAGTTTCTTTTTCAAATGAAGGACGAGTTATCCGCTGACTTTGCGCTGGTTGCGGACACATGGTCCCTTGATGAGAAAAATATTGTGATAACGACGGCGCTACGCGGGATTGTTGGCCTGGAACTGGAGGTGTGTGGTCCGGAACGCGATCTCCATTCTGGATACGGCGGGTGTGTATTAAATCCGATACAAGCGCTTACCGACATCTGCTCCGCGTTGCATGATAGAGATGGGCGTGTAAACGTTCCTGGATTTTACGACGATGTGGCAATGCCAAGCGATTGGGATCGGGAACAGGTAGCCAGACTTCCGATGGGGGACGAAGCCCTCGGCAGGATACTTGGAGTAAAACGTTTCAAAGTCCCCGATCCGGAATTTTCCGCCGCCGAGACGATGAGATTTTTGCCAACGCTGGAATTCAACGGCATAACCGGTGGTTTCCAGGGCGAGGGAATAAAAACTGTAATTCCGAGGCGGGCATCGGTAAAGATTACATGCCGATTGGTCCACAATCAAAGGGCGGAAAAGATTCAGGCGTTGCTTGAAAAAACATTGGCAAACCTCTGTCCGGCGGAGGTGTCGTTGAGTACAAAATTTGATCATTCGGCGAATCCTTACCTTTTTGACGTAAAAAATGTTACGAACAAAACATTGAAAAATGCCATAAAGCTTGTCAACGACGGAGTGAAAACTGTATTTGGCAACGTCCCGATATTTCTCCGCGAAGGTGGGAGCATAGGTCTTGTCACGATGCTAAAAGAAATCCTCGGCATCGACTCGTTGCTTATCGGCCTATCGACATCGGAGGACAACTGCCATGGACCCAACGAAAGCATAGCAATTTCCATGCTTGAGAAGGGCAGAGAATTTTTTAGACTGTTTTTCTCTGGGTTGTGACTATATATAGTCATCTTCTCCGAGAAAAGCACATTCTCCATTCCAGAAAAACTGGAATTTTTCTGCTAAGCATCGTTAGATAGAGTGCTTTTCTCAAATAAGACGACTATAACGGAGAAATTCCCACTTTTATGGGAAAACAACATGCTTCTTTCGGAAAAATGCTGTGCTCAACGAATGCTGCCGTCTTGCTTTGGAGGGACACATGTTTTGTCTGCAAAAATGAAGGCCTTTCCCAAACATCGTCGAACGAAACGCTCTCGCTATGCGGAATGACCACGTAAACAAAGGCAAAAAACTCCACCGCTATAACCATTTTCCCCGAAAAAGCACATTATTTTTTATAGAAACAGAAACGCCACGCCAAACACCGCTAGGCAGAACATCCTTTTCGGGCAAAACACAAACCACAACGGGAAAACCCCGTTAACAAACACACTCCGTTTTTAAAAACAAACCAAAAACAACCGAACAGGGCGCGATCTAGTCATTAACCAAATCCACTACCGCCCTATGCACTCCACCTTCGCAGTCTCCGGATGTCTAAAATCCATTATGCGAAAAGAGAGAATTGTTCCAGTGTCGTTGTACATATACTGAAAAAGCAAGTTGTTTCCAGTTTCATCATCGTAATTGACACGTATAACGCTAGCGACATTCGAGAACGGATCGTCGACATACAGTATCGCTATTAAATCGAGGGGTATGGAATCTACCGAAATCTCGCCGTTCATTATTCTCGGCAACAACACATTCCTGCCAAACCCGCTACAGCTGGGCCCCAATTCATAGGCTTGTTTTGGATGCTCTTTCAAAAACTCATCAAGTTCGTGCGCTACGGCCAAAGAAACATCCCTCCAATGGAGCCGCTTGTGTTCCGTTCTCTGGCATATCTTGCTCACCCAGTTAACCATACCAGGCAGTGCGAATTGGTTGAAAGCGACAGTGTCATTTGTCACCTTCTTCGGATCAAAGTGTGGAACACAGTTGGTATGCGTCCCTCCTTTTAGAATATCTGTCCTCTTCATGACCGTCTGCGAGTGTTCCTTCGATCAGAGAATGTCAAGATCTTTCGGTGCATATACTCTTATTTCATTGAAGTCGAAAGGTGCATGTTTGCACTCAGTACCGCATTCTTCCCAGTATCCATAATTTTCGCTATAGAAAAGGGCCGGTGTAAGCTCGAAACAGTGGGTGCAAAACCTAAATCCCCCATTTGGATTTTTAAACAGTCCGAAGTACTCAAAGGTTCCATTCGCACGCAAGTGATTACGGTCACCAATTCTTTTAAATTCTTCGTTTTTCATATCTTCTACACTAAACTTGGCCAATGTATCCAAATCAATCAAATTTTCTATGTGTCCAAGCGGATCAAGGTTCTTTATTTGTTGGTAACCATCTGCGCTGTTCCCTGAAGTCTTATTTTGCGAAAAAAATGTCGCACTGAGTAAACATTTTTCCCTGTGAACTGCTGTCGCTCTGCGAAGACTCTCTATAGTGACTTTTGCCTGCTCAAGTGTAATTTCTCCGTTTGGAATGTTTATCGCCTCACCATCGTCCACAAACCCGGAACACCCGTCTACGCCGTAATACAACAGTCTGCGGAAAACGAATGCGGAAAAAGCAGATACTCCTCCTATGTCATCTTTTGCATTTTCCGTTTCACAATCGATTTTTGTTTTTTCTGTTTCACAACAAATTTTCGCAATTGTCCTGGTTGCTTCAAGCATCGTCTTGTGTTCTCCACTTGGCTCCATATTGTACACGGTATGCGCAAAATTTGCGAGAAACACGTCGTTTAAATTTCGCACGGTGTATTTGAGGCCGATAATCTCGGAATTTCGCAGATTCTTACATTAGAATTTACTTTACCATTTGCATCGTCCTTCTCAGAAATGACTGATGTTGCATGGTGTTTCGCAAATGCACCCTCGTGACACCAAAATTCTTTCAACTTTTTTACGCTTTTTTTGAAAAAACATATAAAACTCTTCCTCGCTAACGTGGAAATATAGCCATCTTGCCCGAAAAAAGCATACTCCATTTTCCAAGAAAAGGAAATCTTGCCGCTAAATATCGTTATGTAGAATGCTTTTCTCAAGCAAGACAACTATATAACAACCATGGACGTTCCGGTTGGCCGGCCGACATCGCAGGAAAACAACCCGCGTGCGTCACACTATACGTTTTACCCGAGAAGAGCGTGTTTTTTTTGCAAAAAGAGAAATTACCCCTCAGAGTACCGTCGGACGGAATGCCCTTGCCGAGCACGACAGCTGCACACGCAAAACGCCCCCGACAGAACAATGTTACTACCGAGGGCTGGATGGGATTGGGATGGGAGAAATTCTTTACACCACAGTAAACTTGGCACACGCACTTTTGCGGCGATCCGCCGAATTCCCATGGATCACATTAGTCTTGACAGCTTTATCGAGCGCTGAGACATAATCCCTAGCTGCCTGTTGCACCGCACCGGTGCCATCCGCGACGGCCGCACGCAACCTTCTCGCCAGTGTCCTCAGCCTGCTCTTCACGACGCTATTTTGTGCACTGCGCCTCCACGCTTGCAACACCGCCTTACGAGCTGCCCTCTTATTCGCCATTCAACACTCCTCCAAACACAACTCTGAACGAGGCTACGAAGCTATGTTCAAAAGTCAAGAAAAAAAATCTTCTTCGCAAAATTTTTTTTGCCAGAACCGATGGATTCGATGCAGAAAAAAAAATTTGCGAAAAATCAAGAAAAAAATTCTTTTGGACGGGAATTTAAAAGTTTTTCCGATTTTTTAAAAATCAATTTCTGGAATTTGGGAAATGTTCATCAAAAAAATTGCCTTCAGTTGTGATAGCGGCAGGCTGCCCCTTTGATTCCAATGAGCAAAGAAATGAAAAATAGTTGTGCGCTAACACCCGGGGAAATCGATGCAAAATATCGTTACTGGCGCTTTCGTACAGTGTATTCCCTAATTATCGGCTATGCGGCATTTTATTTGGTACGACAGAACTTTCAGGTGGTCATGGTAAACATGCTGAAAGAATTTAATTGTACCAAAACCGATATCGGTTGGGCACTTACCGCCTTTGCATTGATCTACGGGGTTGGCAAATTTTTTGGTGGCATAATATGTGATAAAACGAATGCCAGGTGGTTTATGACTGTCGGGCTACTCGGCTCTGCGTTGTGTAGCATATGCATGGGACTCTCGAGTACGTTGTGGAGTATAGCCTTGTTTTACGCGGCAAATGGAATTTTCCAATCCGCTGGATGGCCCCCAGTTTCACGATTGATGACACAGTGGTACTCCGCTGATAGATTGGGGACGATGTGGGGAACCGTCAATGCTTCGCACCAGATCGGCAGCGTGGTCATATTGACGCTCGGCTCCCTAATATTAAAGCGCCTTGGATGGCGCTACACATTTTTAATTCCCGCCGTTGTGGCAATATTTTTGGCGTTTTTTTTAGCAGAGAGGCTGCGCGATAGTCCGCAATCTCTCGGCCTACCATCGGTCGAAGAAAAAGAAAATCTAACAGAGGAGCATTCCGATGGGGAGGATGTAACACTCAAGGAAATTTTTTTGAAACATATTTTGCCGAACAGGGCACTGTGGTATGTTTGTTGTGCAAATTTTTTCGTCTACGTAATAAGAATGGGATTTTTTAATTGGGCACTGATGTTCCTCAAAGAGTCGCGCGGGGCTGAGATAATGACTTCAGCTTGGATGAGTTCAGCATTTGAGATGACCGGTACAATCGGAGGTTTCTTGGCGGGATGGATGTCGGACAGAGTCTTTGGCGGTCGCAGAAATTGCACTTCCTTTTACTTCATGATCATACTAATGCTCGTACTGCTGATATTTTGGGCATTGCCGACAAATTCCGTATTTATGAACACACTGTTTTTCTTTGCGTTTGGTTTTTCCGTCTACGGTCCACAGACACTTGTAGGCGTGGCGGGCGCCGAATTCGGGTCACGACGGGCAGCAGCGACCGGTGCAGGGTTGACTGGGACGTTCGGCTATCTCGGTTCTGCAATTTCCGGTTGGGGAGTCGGGAAAATAGCGGATGAGTGCGGATGGTCTGCCGTATTTTTATTTTTCGCTATATGCGCTGCCGCAGGTGCATTTTTCTTTATGCTAAACTGGGACAAAACCAGTCAGCGCCAGAAGGCAAAAGCGTGATTTGACACCATATCATGCGATGGAAATGTATTTGTAGTTATGACGGAACTGACTTCGAAGGCTGGCAAAGTCAGCCGAGTGGCAACACAATACAAGATATACTCGAAAAGAGGCTGGGATTTATTTTCGAGTGTCCGATTAGGGTACACGGAAGCGGAAGAACCGACGCTGGCGTACACGCGAACCGGCAAGTTTTCCACTTCGATGGCGATTGGAAGTATGGCGCGGAAAAACTGATTTTGGCATTCAAAAGTAATATTCCGAAAACGATCCGCGTGTTTTCCGCCGAGGAAGTTGAAAACTCCTTTCACGCTAGATTTTCCGCGGTTCGGAAGAGATATGTGTATAATTTTTTAGAAGGAGAGGCGTCCCCGTTTGATTACCGCTACGTTTTCAGTTTGGGACGCCGAAGGTTGGACGTTGAAAAAATGAACGAGGTCGCGGAAGTTTTCCTTGGCGAGCATGATTTTTCCAATTTTGGAGCGATGCACGGCGACAACAGCGGTGAAAATACGAGGAAAACAATGGTCGAGATGTGTTTCGTCCGCAATGGAAGGCGTATAACGTTTATAACCGAGGGCAGCGGATATTTGTACAAAATGGTGCGCATAATGGCGGGGTGTTTTGCCCAAATCGGTCTTGGCCGGTTGAGTTCTGACGTAGTTGCTGATGCCCTGCGTGGGGGAAGTCAAAATTTTAGAAAGGAGTGCCTGCCAGCGTGTGGGCTATTCCTGGACGATGTTAGCTATTGAGTCCTACATGGCATAGTCATCTTACCTGAAAAGAGCATATTGTTTTTCCATACAAG
>JAISXS010000019.1 GCA_031270385.1 Puniceicoccales bacterium
CCTTCGCTCTGTGATTCTCGAAATACTTTACTACCTTTTCCCTCAGATCTTTCGAATAGTACATCTCGCTCTTACCTATTATATTTTTAAACGCCCTCGTCAAGGGGAATTGCTATATAATCATCTTCCCCGAAAAAAGCACATCCTCTATTCCAAAAAAAACGGGAATCTTTCTGCTAAATATCGCTAAATAAAATGCCTTTCTCAAGTAAGACGACTATAAAAGAGCCGGCAATAGATGACCCACAACGGAAAGAGAAAAATCAGTTACGCTTTGTCCTGTGTTTTAGCATCCTTAAGTGGTATTTCCTGCACCAAGATACGATTTGGACTCTGATGCCACAGAAATTGGATACCAAAGAAGGAATACAACATTTCGTGTCACTTTTGCCTAGGAATAGGATTCCGACTGGGCTGGAACTTCAACGGACGATGCAGACAACAATATCTCGCAAGTGAAAAAACTTCCGACCCTCTAGTGTACGCCGTTTGTGTTACATGGTTGTTTTACCCGAGGAAGACACTCTGTCTTTGGGTGGGATGACTATGGTGGGGCCTTACGTTTTTCCCAAAAATTTGAAATTTTCAGGCTCCGCTTCTTTTTTCGTCTCGAAAATTCCGAATTTGCGAAATCTTTCGTAGCGCAGTTTTAGCAGTGTTTCTCCATTGACGTTCGATAGATTTTTTAAATGCCTGGCAACGGCGCATTTGATGGCGTCCGCTGTGAAATCGTGGTCATTGTGTGCCCCACCGAGCGGTTCCCGTATTATTTCATCAACCACCCCTAATTCAATGAGCTTTTGAGACGATAGCCGCAGAGCTTTTGCAGCTTCCGGAGCCGCTGCTCTGTCGTTCCACAAAATCGCCGCGCACCCCTCCGGCGATATGACCGAGTAATACGCATTCTCGAGAATGAGAATCCTATCGGCAACGGCTATGCCAAGTGCTCCACCGGACCCACCTTCACCGATGAATACGGAAATTATCGGACTTTTGATTAGCATCATCTCGCGCAAGTTCACAGCAATCGCCTCCGCTACGTGCCTTTCCTCGGATTCGATTCCAGGAAACGCACCGGGAGTATCGACGAATGTCACTATGGGCATCGAAAATCTAGCGGCTAACTTCATCAAACGCAAAGCCTTTCTATAACCCTCAGGATGTTGCATGCCAAAATTTCGTACGATGCTTTCCTTTGTATTTCGTCCCTTTTGCTGGGCTATTATCATTATTGGCTTAGTATCCAATTCGCCAATTCCGCACACCATCGATTGATCATCTGCATACAACCTGTCACCATGGAGTTCCTGAAAATTTGTAAAAATTTTACCTATGTAATCCAGAGAATAGGGCCGCATGGGGTGCCGGGCCAACTGAACCCGTTGCCATTCTGTCAAATTTGAATATATTTTCTTCTTAGCCTGCTCTATTTTACCCTTCAGCGATGCGATTTCTTCAGAAAAATCTACGTCGGAAATGGATGCCCGTTCGTTTAGTACTTCCAATTGATTGCTCAGCGTCTTGATTGGTTTCTCAAAGTCCAAGACAAATGTCTGTGCCATCGGCCGCAATCTAAGCAAGCGAAAATAATTGCAATAAATTTGTTGACTCAAAAAATCAATACAGCTGTGCTTCCGACACATAGTCGTCTCGCTTGAAGAAGGCACGCTTTTTTCTATAAAAAAAGGATTTCTCCGCCGAACATTGTTGAATGAAATGCCCCTATTGAGCGCAACGATTATAAGAAAATTCTCACATCGTTTTACCATAATTTTTTTGTGTACATGAGCACAAAATGCTTGACTTACGTTGAAAACACTGATACACACGCCGAGTCATGAAGAGGCTTCGCAAATGGATCTATAAACGCCCGTGTGATTTCAAAACTGAAGTCGGTGGTGAGGTGAAAAACTTATACAATGAGAGGATCGAATTATGAATAATGGCATCGTACCCAACAATGTGGCAAATAGGCTCATGTCAAATAACGTACCGCACAACGCTGCGATTCCTGGGACTACAAATTCTATGCAGGCGTTGGCGCAACACCAGTACCGACAGAAATTTCAAAATGGTCGACCATATTTCGGGGGCTTGAATCGTCAAAATGTGTTCAAAATCATGGAAAAGATGGATACGTTTCAAGTTCATCAGCAGCGGCTTCCACAATTTCCTCCCCAATGGGGCCAGCCGGATCAGTGGTGGAAGCCTGTCCAGCAGATTCAGCAACATCAACAACCTGTTCCGAAGAAAAAAAGGCCAGCTGCAAAACCTGTTCAAAAGCACAGTCTGAATATCAAAGGTTGTTCCACGGCAGATGTGATAAAGTCCGCGATTTTATCAATTGATGACCTGCGTTCTGCCATTACAAAGAACAACGAAGTCATCTCCAAAAACCATCGTTTAGTTGTTGATGGAATAGAAGAACTTAGAGCCTGTGCGCTGGATACGCATATGCGCGACAAGTTGACACCAGATCAACTCAAGGACATGAAAAGAGCAGTAAACAACCTGTGCAGCGCACAGATAATTGAGTCCGTAGGCGGGGGAAATTATTCCATAGACGAGCTTGATTTCTATAACCAGTGCTTTGAAGTTATAATTAAAGCTGAGGAAGCGGTGATTGCATTCGACGCCATCATAAATGGCTATGATGACATAGAGATCGTGAAAAAGATCGGTTCTGGACATTCTAACGGTGTTTTTGAGGGGAAGTTACGGTCTGGGAAAACAGTCGTGATCAAACCGTGTGATGCTGTTAAGGTTGAGAATGACAGAGAAAAATTTCATAAAGATATTCGGCTAACGTGGTATGTCACGGGTGTTAGAACCGGGGCGATGAGGCGTAACAACGCTACGGTGGGCATACAGAATATTATGATGAAACTTGGGGCTCCTAAAGTGTTTGTTGGGTGCTCAGCGGGATTGACGAAGGACGGTATGTCCTGCATCGTTATGGACTTTGTTCCTGGGGAGCAAACGTCGAACGTTGTGCAAGATGGGAGAATGAATTTTCAGGATCCACATGTGCGTCATAAGTACATTGAGGGAGAAACTTGGATGCAAATAGGAGACGTTTTGTCTGGCCAAGTCGACAGGCACTCTGGGAACGTTATGCTCAATGGTGGACATATGCCAATCGGCATAGATCATAAGTCGTCATTTTCGACCGTGTTTAGACGTCCGGGGATAATGACTCAGCTGCCGACCAAATTGACAGATTCCGGTAAAGAACCATGGTCGGATCCAGAAGTTGCATTCGATACTTTTTGTGTGCCGCCGGTTATAGATGTGAAGATGTTTAACGCCATAAATAATCTTAACTTGACAGAATTGATAGAGATGTACGAAGAGCATGGGTTGACGTCGATGGAGATTATTCCCGCCATGGAGAGGGCAAAATTGCTTAAGAAAGCCGCGCTCCAGATGCGTGACAACGGAATGGTGATTTCGGGGCCCTCGCCTATATGGGCGACGTCGAAGCTGGCAGAAGAACATTGCGATGTTGACAATTTTTACGCGCTTAGGCATGCGAAAGGGCGCTTCTGTCAAAAACCGGTTCAACAGCCGATAAAATGGGTTACACAATAGTGGAATGGACTATGAGCAATTGCAGATTTAATTCGAAATTCGTACAAATGGGCACCGAGGATTACTTGCCACTCGATGGACGTGGACCTTACGAATGGAAAGAGCATTCGATCCCAGGCGGGCAAAAGCAGGGGTTTGGTCCTAACTTCGAACGAGCCGGAGCCGATTCGAAAAAGTTGAAAGATTTTGCCACTGAGCTTGGCATAGTAATCCCGAGTGATGTCGTTGATGGAGTCAAACTATATGATATTGATATGGGTTGTTTTTTCTCGACCGATAACACATCCCCTGTTCAAGCCTTGTTCCGTGACTTTGTCAACCTTGTAAAACTTGGGAAACCTCTTCTGGCGTTTGGAAAAACTGGATACGGTTTCGGCGGCTGGAGTTTCAGTATATTGTGTGTTGATGAAAAATTTGGCTATTTTTTCACCATACCGTTCGGCGACGTCTTTGAGGACAAAGAAGGAGCAGCGGCGAAGCGTATTACCGAAGCATTTAAAGAGTTGTCCGCCTTTAAAAAGGCAGACAATGTGACTGATTTCCATACCAATTGGACCGTTGTTATCAGTACTGTTCAAGGGATACGTGTTCAAAAAATCGATAAGGCGACGGGGAAGTTACGGAATGCGCCTGAAGATGAAGAAGTGGAATTTCGTGTGCATCCGCAAGATTCGCATTTTGCGCCGCCTGTAGTGGTTTCGGGTGGAAAGATGGCTGTATATGGTTGTCTTACTCAAGGAAGCATACTAACCCAACGATATATAGCTGTTACACTCTACGAAGACATTCTGTCCAACGATACTTGGTGGAAGGATTTTCTTTTTCATAAAAGAGGATACGCCTTTCTCAGGTGAAGCAGCTATCTTACCCGAAAAAAGCACTTCGCTCAACGATGCCTAGCGGGGGAAATTCCCATTTCTATGAAAAATAATATGCTCTTCTCGAATAAGATGACTAAATGCTTTTCTCAAGCAAGACAACTATATTGGCGAAAAATCACATTTTTATGAAAAAACAGCATGCCCCCTTCGGGTAAGATTATAATGTGGTGTTTTTTAGGCGGAAGAGCTGATTAAATTCGTAATCCTTAGTGCCAATTCCAGCGTTCTTTTCCCGAAGTGGATGTCGATTTTTGGTTCGCTGTGATTTTTTACGCAATTAACAAATGACGCAATCTCAGTTCTCAGCGGCTCTTCTTTTTCTATTGGAATTTCAGACCTACGAATGACACCGTCCACCATCTCGATTAAATGGCCGCTCTGAGATGTAAAATCTAGGGACAAATACGTTTGTGGTTGAAAAATTCTTATTTCTCGTAATTTTTTTTCACTGACCCTACTGGCATTTAAATCGGCGATGCACCCGTTTGTGAAGTGCAAACGCGCATTGGCAATGTCTTCGGTTTTTGATAAAACTTTTACCCCTACCGCATCAATGGATTCCACTTCCGCTTTTACGAGCTGCAAAATTATGCCTATGTCGTGAATCATTAAATCGAGGACTACTCCGACTTCCGTTCCGCGCCCACTGAACGGAGCAAGCCGTTGGGATACCACGAATTTCGGTGACGAAACTGAGTTTTCTAAAAATTTCATCACTGGATTATAATGTTCGATCAATCCGACCTGCAATATCCTGTCACTGCCCTCGGCGGCTTTTAAAATTTTTTCCGCTTCATCAGCCGATGTTGTAAGCGGTTTTTCTATGAGCAAGTGGCAATTTTTTTCAATCAACGAAATTGATACCTCGCAATGACTACTGGTAGGCGTCGCAACGCTCACGCAATCGCATACTTCCCCCAGCTCCTCCACAGAACCAAAGACCTCGCAGCCGAATTTTGACGAAATCTCTCCGGCCCGCTCGGCATTTGCGTCGCACACTCCAACCAGAAAACAGCCCTCAAGCGCCGCATATATCCTCGCATGGTGCTGTCCCAAATACCCCACTCCGACAACCCCACACTTCAACTTGTCCGCCACGACAGATTGTCCATGGAAAACTTATTCAAACCACACACCCGAAGGCACAGGCTACATCGTCCACATGTAGCTACTCTTCGAACAAAGTACGCTCCCATCCCCGGCGACGAATTCAACATTCCACGCCTTTATCTTCTCTACATCTATTTTCCTCGACACCACGCCGCAGTATATTTCCGATGCAAAAACGGAACGGGTGTGTTTGGGGACCTCACACTCGAAAGTTTGTACACCCTCACCCAGGGAAGTCACCAGGCTTATTCTTGCAGAAAGCGTATCCGGCAGGCTGCTCACCGGTCGATCTAAACCGACAATGAAATACGCCCCGCCGCGTTTGTTTTCTGCATCCCTGGCGACGCAACGGAAATATTGGTGTTCTTTTTTCTCGCCAAAGTACCCACGAATTGTTTTAAAGTTCGATTCATTGATATGCTTAATTGTCACATATTTGATCCTCGCCCCACATTCTCCGGATTTATTGTCCGACGCCCCTTTGCAATGGGCACACCCCCCAACACCTAGCGCCAACAGACACGCTAACAACAGATAAATTCTACGAACTCGCACGATTGGGGCATGCTTTTGAGTTAATTGAAAATTTCAAGATTATTTTGAATGCAGAGCACAGAAAATTTTCGACAAGTCTGGCCCCGATGCGCGGCGTAACGACGCGGCATTTTTTCGATATCATCGATGACTACGGAAGACCGGACGAGTATATTTTTGAATTTTTGCGTGTCCATGAAACTGCGGCGATACCCGATTCCCTGGTAGATGCCATTGAAAGCAGGAAAATCGACACCGCCGCGAGTGTACAATTGCTTGGCAGGGAGCCAAAACATTTTGTCAAAATCGCAAAGCTGTTTCAAAAATACAAGATAAAAGCGATAAACTTAAACTTCGGATGCCCAATGCCAAAAATTAACAAAAAAGGCGTTGGCGGTGCACTTTTAAAGGAGTTAGAAATAATCGACGAAATAATTTCGCGGCTTTGCGAAAGCGTGGACTTGCCAATTTCCGTAAAAACTCGCACCGGATATGAGCATTCGTCGGAATTGGATCGTATTTTGGATGTTCTCTCCCGACACCGAATTTCTGCATTGTACCTGCATGGAAGGACTGTCCGCGGATTGTATTCGGAACCGGTAAATTTTGAGTGCATAACCACCGCTAAACGCGTCCTGCGATGCCCGGTTATAGCCAACGGCGATATAAGATCAGCATCGGAGGCTACATGGATTATTGAGTCCACAGGAGCCGATGGTGTAATGATCGGGCGAATGGCCGTTGCAAATCCATGGATATTTCGTCAAATCAATGAGCTGTACGAGCAAAAACGAATTTTCGCGCCGTCAGGGGTGGATTACATGAACTACGTCGAGAGGTTAAAAAGTTTTAATTCTAGTTATTCCGAATCGCATTCTGTCTCTGCCATGAAAAAATACGTGGTTCCATTAGCCGATTTCGTCGACGCGTCCGGAGATTTTTCCTCAAAAATTCGCAGGGTAACTACGCTCACGTGTTTCGGCGACACCTGCGAGAAATTCTTCGCAAATTTATAGTTATTTCATTTGAAAATGACGTGATTTTTTTTATAAAAAGAAAAATTTTCCCACCGAGTATCGTTGGATAGAGTGCCCTTGTCGAATGCGACAACCACAATGGGGAATGCGTACTTCCGCAGACGGAACCCTTTTTGACTTGTTTCCGAATTCTAACACGCCGCTATAGTCATCTTACCCGAGAAAAGCATACCCCCTAATTCCAAAAAGCGAAAATCTTCCCGCTAAATATCGTCAGACAGAACGCTTTTCTCAAGTAAGACAACTATAAATATCGTTAGACAGATGCTTTTTTCAAGTGAGACAACTATAGCATGTGGACACTCAATCAAACAAAAAAATCAATAACCAAAGAATTTGTATTGACACTGGTTATTCCATGGTGCATCTGCGCCGTCTGCCAAGTAAGGAGATGTGTTATGATAGATTGTAGACATATAAGTGATAGTAATTCGGTATATTTTGAATATATAAATGATAGTGATTTCGTCGAGACTAAGTCGGTGTATGAAATGGGTCCAAATTCCAAGTTGACTGTGAGAGTTTCTGTGAACAGTATTGGTGATTTTAAGTACATTCCGGTGGTCACCTTAAAGACGACATTCCATGTAGCAACCGGTGGAACAGCTGAATCAGTACATTCCTGGAAGACGACAGCAATAGCAATAAGTGTGGGAATTGGGAATGCGATAAGTGTTGGAAATGGAATTATACTGTTGGTGGGGCCGCACTTTCGGGTAGATCGGCGAGCGCAGCACAGATCGACGAAGTCCTTGGGCTTATTTCCGATTGATCAGAAAAGAGGGTGAATCGTGCGAAGGGGACCTAAAAGAGGAGTTACTTAACTTTGCGAATAATCTGAGGAATTCAAGTTGGGAAGACGATTGGAATCACTCTTCTTGTGACGATTCCGTTCCCGCGAACGATTCTTATAATTGTGATGACTGAAAATGGAGAGTCTTCTACACGCCGGTCTATGTGTAGCTATTTCGCCCGAAAAGGGCGTGTTTTTTTATAAAAAGAAAAATTCC
>JAISXS010000051.1 GCA_031270385.1 Puniceicoccales bacterium
ATTTTGGGCTAAACTCAAACGAAAACTCAGGGATATCTTGCCTCTTTTCTCTTCCCTTGGCGATGCACTTTACCATGCTTTTTTGTGCCTTTCTTAACCGGAACTGCTATAGCTGTTTCACCCGATAAGGGCGTACCTTCCTCTGCAAAAAGAAAAATTTTCCCGCCGAGTATCGTTGGATAGAATGCCCTTGTAGGGTGTGACAGCCATATTACACCCGAGAAGGGTATTTTGTTTAACGATATTTGGCAAGAAAACCCCATTTTTACGGGAGGATAATACGCCCTTTCCAACTAAGATAATCTAATACGGTAGTGGAAACCGGTTGCAAATTTCCTCCGCCGTTTTTTTTGCGAAATTCATCACCTCTCGGTCATTTGCGTTTCTCAAAACGGAATCGATTAAATCCGCGATTTGAAGCATTTCAGATTCTCCCATACCACGGGTTGTGACGGCTGGTGTTCCAAATCTCACTCCACTCGCCTTGGATGGAGACCTGGTCTCCCTAGGAACGGTATTTTTGTTCGCGGTTATGTTGGCGCTTTCCAGGAGATTTTGCGCATCATTGCCGGTCATATCGCCATGCGTATAGCGCAGATCGATTAGCATTAGATGATTATCAGTTCCGCCGCTGACAACATGATAGCCATTCGCTGCCATTTTTTTTGCCAAAGCAGCGGAATTTTTAAGAATTTGCTTTTGATATTCCTTGAATTCTGGTTTTTGGGCCTCCAAAAAACACACAGCCTTTCCTGCGATCACATGCATCAATGGGCCCCCCTGTGTCCCTGGAAAGAGCGAGGAATCTATGGTGCTAGCATATTCTTTTTTGCACATTATCATGCCACCACGCGGGCCACGAAGGGTTTTGTGCGTAGTTGTCGTGACAAACTCGCAGTATGGAACCGGACTTTGGTGCAACCCGGTTGCGACTAGGCCTGCTATGTGGGCAATGTCGGCAAACACCATCGCTCCATTTTCATGGGCAATTTTTGCTACGAGCTCGAAATCTATGGCGCGCGGATAGGCAGACGCACCAATTGTCAGTAACTTCGGACGCTCGGTTTTGGCGATTTGCTCCATTAGATCGTAGTCAATGTATCCGGTCTCGCCGTTGACGTCGTAGTGTATGGCTTTGTATAGCATTCCGCTGATATTTTTCGGGTGGCCATGGGTTAGGTGGCCACCATTTTGCAAGGAAAGTGTCAAAATTTTATCACCTGGCTTCAGAACGGAGGCATAGACCGCAAAATTTGCCTGACTACCGGAGTGCGGCTGCACGTTCACATGTTCCGCACCAAACAATCGCCTAGCACGGTCGATGGCCAACTGTTCGACAACATCGACATTTTCACAGCCACCGTAGTATCTTCGTCCAGGATATCCCTCGGCATATTTGTTTGTGAGCACGCTGCCGACGGCCTCCATCACCGCTCTTGAAACAAAATTTTCCGAGGCTATCAATTCGATGTGTGCATTTTGTCTGACTTTTTCGCTGCCTATGGCGTTGAAAACCTCAATGTCTTCGTCTTCCAAGCATCTGTCCACCGCACCATCCTCCAATTAAACTCCATATCGGTCGCAATCAACCATGACTAACGCATATGCCACGATTGCCGAAAATAACAAGCGAAAAATGTTTTATTTTTCTTGCCTTTGTCGGCATGTGCCTTTTAGTGGAGTCCGTCTGGAAGGTAAGGAAATGACACAGCATCCGAGTTTTACACGAAGTGGAAGCGGCGCGGCCAATAAGCGTAGCGTTTTGAAGAGATATGAGAGGGTAGATTTGTTGAAGAAGCGCGGCGTCTGGAGTGAGAAAAGCTCTATCGTTGGGTTACCGAAGACTAAACCTGAGGAGTAGGCATTTGTGCCGTTGCCGCTATTTCATCGGAAGCAGTTGTGAGATGGGTGGTGTCTTCGGCAGGGTAGCGGCGTTTACGTGTAGCGTTGTTTTGTTGTGCGTTGGAGGGTGTGGCGGTGCGGCGTGTACCGGGGCTGCCTCCGACGAGACGGAGGATGAGAGTTTTGTGCTTGCCGAAAAGTTTATTGCGGAGGAACGCTACGATGACGCCATAAAATGCCTGCACATCGTCCAAAAATCGCGGGAAGCTGCTCCAGAATCCAGTTTCTTGCTGGGGTCGCTTTACTTGGAAAAAAAGAATGATTCGATAGGTGCGATGTATTTTTTGCGCCAGTGCATAGCGGAATTAGGTGGGAGGGATCCCGCGAGGGCGAAATTCATCGAGCAGCTGATTGATACCGCAAAGAAGAAATTTTTGAAAAGTTTTCCGGCGTACAACGGAGTTTCGCAGACTGAATCGGAGCTAATCGAGATAGCAAGGGCGTTGCAGGTGCAAAACACGGCGCTGAGGAGTCAGATTTCGACTTACAGGCAAAAGCTTTCCGAATATGAGGGCAAGGTAGATGTATTATCAAATTGTTCGCAAAACGGTCGTTTTCGGCAGAAAGTTGGCGCTAATAAGACTATGCACACAGTTAAAGAGGGGGAAACACTGTCAAGTATAAGCACCAAATACTACGGCAATCCAAATTTGTGGCAAAAAATACTTGAGGCAAACGACCAAATTTTGAAGGATCCTGCGGATCTGCGTCCTGGACAAAACTTGATGGTTCCGTAGTTCCATGCAATACATATAGTTGCCTTACTTGAAAAAAGCATTCTGTCCAACGATATTTTGCGGAAAGATTCTTGCTTTTTGGAATGGAGTGTATGCTTTTCTCGATTAGGTATAGAGTCGCGGGAAAAAGTGAAAGTCAAAAGGGGTAAGTTAGTTTCACAGCCAGCGTTTTGATCTACTTTGGAAAGCCCTTTGTTGAAAGGCCAAAAAAAGCAAGACGGAGAGAAAGTGACACAGACCCACTGGTGGAGCCGATCGGGGTCGAACCGACGACCTCGTCATTGCGAACGACGCGCTCTACCAACTGAGCTACGGCCCCCACGCGGATCAGTTCATAGGAAGAGAATTCCCGAAAATGTCAATGCGAGACAGGAAAATCTTCAGATGTTTTCAGCACTTGGTTGTTGTTTTTGCTGGATGCAGAAGGCGAATTCAGCGAAAATTTGACTTCACCGGCAACAGGCAGTGATTGGAAGCACAATTTTCGCAGATGATGTTATTTGAGCATACCAAGTCAAAGCATGTGCGTTGGATTTACGGAAACATCGTATTTTTGCCATAAATTTGTTGCCAAATTCATTTGACGCGGCATAACCAACCGAACATGCGCCATGATAGGGAAAAGGGTGTTGATGGGAATGAATCGAGGTTGAAACGCATACGACTTCTAAAGAAGATACTGAGGTACATACCGAGGAAGGCGTCGATTCACAAATATCCGATTCTAAACAAGTTTGCTGATAGTGCGCGTAAGAGACCATATTTGTGGTCATTTAGGATTTCGGAGGCAACACCAGCACTCTATTTGGGGTGGATAGTGACGTTTATGCCGATTCCGTCGGCCTTGCAGATAGTTGTGGCGTTTTTTTTAGCCATGGCATGCCGAGCGAACGTGATGATATTGACGTGTCTCCAACTACTCTCAAATCCATTTACTTTCGTTCCGATGTGGTTGCTGACGTACAATGTTGGTTCCCACGTCACTGGATTTTTTGGCGTAAAGTGTCCCAACGTTGCAGAATTCATGAAAATTATTACAGCAAACAATGGCCAACCAGTTCACTACGGGGAACTTGTCATGCGTGGTTTTGCGACGATTTTTTTCGGGGCAATCTTTTTAGGGTCCGCCGTCGGTGCGATTTGCAATGCCATTTACGTATATTTCGCGAAGAAATATGCGAGGCCTAGGCAATCCATCCATTCCAAATGATTGAACAGCGGAAATTTATTGGCCACGGCGAGGGTGATATAGCTGTTTCACCCGAAAAGGGCGTGCCTTCCTCTGCAAAAAGAAAAATTTTCCCGCCGAGTATCGTTGGATAGAATGCCCTTGTAGGGTGTGACAGCTATAGTTATCTTACTTGGAAAAAGCATTCTATCCAACGATATTTAACAGAAAAATTTCCGTTTTTTGGAACAGAGGGTGTGCTTTTTTCGGGGAAAATGACTATAACTGGGAAATTTCCGTTTTTGCGAAAGAAAAAATTTACATTTTTCAAGTGAGACAATTATAGCTGTCACGCCCGACAGGGGCATTTTATCCGACGATACTTGGCGGGAAAATTTTTCTTTTTGCAAAGAAAAGTACGCCCTTTTCGGATGAAACAGCTATAGTCAAACTCCTTGACAAGCGCATTTAAATTTGCACATGAAGAGTAGATGGCATACTATACAACCGATTTGAAAAAAAGTGTGTTATAGCAATTCCCCTTGACGAGGGCGTTTAAAAATATAGTAGGTAAGAGCGAGATGTACTATTCGAAAGATCTGAGGGAAAAGGTAGTAAAGTATTTCGAGAATC
>JAISXS010000080.1 GCA_031270385.1 Puniceicoccales bacterium
CTTCTGGTGAAACAGCTATATATAGTTGTCTTACATGAGAAAAGCATTCTACATAACGATATTTGGCGAAAAGATTCCCGCTTCTTGGAATAGAGGGTATGCTTTTTTCTGGGAAGGCGGCTATAAACATCGTTGAATAGAACGCCTTTGTCGAACGTGGCAGCTATACGATGGTAATGTGACTCGGATGGCACGAGGACCGAATTAGGGTTACTGACCACCGAAGACACTTCACATTCCTCAATCAAAACGACCACATTTCATTTTTTGTAAATCGCAAGCAATGGCTTATTTGAAACGGCTGGGAGATATTTTCGTAAATTTTGTACCAACAACGCCGCCGCAAGTGCATCAAACAACGCGCTGTGAAAGCTTCGAAATCGTGGATCGCAATGCTTAGTAGCTAATTTTTTTAGTTCGCTGTTCAAATCGAATGAACCGACGAGGCTTGCCAATCCGTACGACGGCAAGCTTTTGAATAATTTTCTGTAAACTAACTTAGTGTCCATCCACGGTCCCCAGGAAATGGTAGTGCCATCGCCGGCAAATAGCGGAACCTTGCCGGGAGATACCCAGTACCGTCGTAGCAGGTCATCCTCAGTTTGCGACGAATGGGCGGCCAACAGGCCAGTCCTGCGGAGAGAAAGAAAATACTCCAAATACTTGTGAAAATTGCCACCGCAGATTTCCCATCGCGTGGAAACTATTTCTAAATTTTGCAATGTCACCACGGCGAACTCGGAAATTCCAAGACGCTTGTTACCTTCAAAGTCGATGGTGTGGATGGTATTCATCTTAAAAATTTACACTAAATGGCCATTCGTAGCAACTTTATTATTGGAATAATCGCAATCGCATTGACTGCCCACGCTGCTGCTATCGGCGGCATAAATCCAGCGTTGCCGAGGTTTGCAAAAATTTCCCCTCCTATCAAAAATAACAAAATAAAAATGGATGCCTTCGCCGTATTCCCGGCTGTGTTGACTTTTGCGCCGCATACGGCGAATGAAATTGCCAAAAACATTATAATCATACAGCTTGCGGATTTCGCAAATGTTCTATGAAATTTTACGAGAAAAATATTCCTTTCCATGGCAAAAGCATCGTTGCTGTATTCCAGTAAGTTTACGACTTCCTCAAAGGACAAATCTCTGATTTTTTTCAATGACGCTGCAATTGTTTTTGGGGATTCTGTAAAATCTTTAAAATGTTTTTCTTCAAAAAATTCCACCTTAACCGGCTTTGCCGTTGCAACGTCAAACGTAACAACTTGGCCACCAACGAATCTCCAGCAATTTTTTTCGACGTCGAATTCTGCGGAATTCGCAAAAATCCTAACTTTTTCAGCGCCATTTTTTCCATAACAGGTGACGAAAACTGTACTGGCCTTGTGCGATACTTTCCCGAATGCCCCGAAGAACCATATTCTGTTGGCCAACCGATTGTAAAATGCATCACCGTTAAAAATCGTCTTGTGGCCAGCTTTGCCATTGACTTGTATTCGGAATGCCGTGACGTAATCGATGGCTTTGGGCGTTATAACAGCTTCAAATGCCAAATTGACAACCACCAAAGAAACAACTCCCAAAATTATTGACTTCGCGATTCTCAAAATATTCACGCCAGCGCACCGCATGGCCATTATTTCGTTCCTACGATGCATGCGCCCAAGAACGAATAACACAGACAGAAAAACAGCCACCGGCGTAATTACAGGATAAAACGAAACCGCCAAATATGCATAGTATTTTGCCAGATACCGCGGTGCAACGTGCGCAACTAAAAAATTAGCTAAATTTTTGTAAACATCCTCGAGGATAAGCAGACCAGTCGCAACAACGTGCATACAAAAAAATGCCGCCACCCATTCGCGCAGAACATATCTGTTCCATATCTTCACCGGGCCTAGTATATGCCCTTTTCCTTCAAAGCAAGATATTCATCGCGCAGCACACTGTAGGAAACCACGTTCTCAAATTGCCCAAATCGTTTCAGCGATTCCCGCGAAATCCCCTCGAACACAAATCCACATTTTGCAATCACTGTCTTCGATGCAATGTTATTTTCTCGGTGAGTGACATACAACCTATGCATGTTCAAATCTTCAAAAACATGGGTAATTATCCGCTTTGCCGCCTCAGTGCAATAGCCTCTGTTCCACTCATCAGCATTTATCCAATAGTGCAACTCGCAACCTTCCTGTTCCTTGTAAATGCTGATGCCGACGGATCCTATAAATTTGCCGTTTTTTTTGTCGCATATCGTCCAGTAGCAACAGGAACCGTTCGCCATGCCGTAATTCACGTTACGCGTCCAAATTTCCGCCATCTCCATGGTATACGGATGGGGCATGTAGGACAAATTATCGCACACACGCCTGTCGTTTACGCTACTTTGAATGTGTTCGACATCCCCAGCACACACCGGACGGAGAAGCAACCGCGCTGAACACAACAGCGGAGCCTTCTTCAGGCCTGACAGCCACGAATCTACCAAAGCACACACAATCCCTACCCAAAACTAAGCACTAATCATTCCAAAGTCAGAAATTGGGGACGACGACGACCCCGCAACTGGAGATGATCCACCAGTCGACTGAATTTTTCCGCCACCCTGCTTCAACTTTGGATACTCCGTCGTCCAATATTCTACTGCGTTTACAAAATCCTCCATGCGTTCATACAGGCGCTCCTCGTCGAACATCGCAATCGGAACGATCTCTTTTATTATAATAGTATCCGGAGAATCTTCCGCACCGGGATCCAAAAACAACCGCGAACCGGCTGTACCGGCCCAAAAGAAGTTGTCACCGAGTAACTTTTTGTATGCATCCGGCGAATTTCTCTCCAGCTCGCCGACAAAGGATGTGAGCACAAATTCATCCTTCGTCTCATCAAAAACACATGTCACATGAAATTTTTGGTCGAACAACAAATAAGTTTCATTTTTCTCGTTGAGTTTCAACGACTCCAGTTTCAACCTTGAAGCCAAGTTACTCAGCGCATCATCGACTTTCGTTCTACTGCCGCTCATTCTATTTCCTTATCACGCTAGGTTAATTCAATCTAAAAACTTTTGTAAAAAGAACAAGATTTTTATCGCTATGCAAGACTTAAAGTATTCCGAGGTGCATTTTCCCCTCGACGGAGATCATATCCTGGTTCCAAGGAGGGTCAAAGACAAACCTAACATCAATTTTCGAACACTTTCCCGTATTTGCCATGGCGAACTTTACTTCATCCGCAATGACGTCCGCCAGTGGACACACCGGCGAAGTCAGTGTCATCTCGACCAATGCATCGAATTTTCCATCGCAATAATTTGTCAAATCTACGGCATAAACCATCCCCAAATCAACAATGTTTACACCGACTTCCGGATCATAGACGCTCTTCAGAATATCCCAAAAATATTCCGTCGCACAGGAAACGTTGCTATCAAAATTTATCATTTTATAATTTTTTTACAAAATCCTGAATCTTAACAATTTTTTCCTCGGAAGTTTCCATATCTTTCACCTTTGCGCACTCCATTTGCACTTCGCTATCGCCGAAAATTATGGCATATTTCGCCCCGCTCTGGGCAGCGGCCTTCAGTTGTTTGCTGAAATTCGTCGGTCTCAAACAGTGGTCAACATTTATATTTTTTTCCCGCAATGCAAAAATGTGCTCCATGGCGATCGCCTCCGTTTGCTCCGAATAGATAACAAAGCAATGGATATTCTTTGGAAATGTTGGTACAAAACCTTTTTCCTTCAACAGATTTCCAAGGGTGACATCGCCTATGGCGAACCCGACCGCAGCGAGATCGCCGTAGCCCAATTTTTTAATTAGACTATCATAGCGGCCGCCTCCGGCAAGTGCCCTGGACTGTCCGGACCTTTCAAATATTTCGAACACAAACCCAGTGTAGTACGCTAAGCCGCGTACTATGCCGAAATCAACGGTGATGAAATTTCCCAGGCCAAAGGCGTTCAGACGGGCAAGGAGTTTGGAAAATTCCGAAATACGATCCTCGACCTCCCTTTCCATGGCACAAAATTTTTCGAAAAATTTTCCCAAATTTTCCAGCGAACGGATATTTTTAATTGCGAGGATGTCTCCGAACATCCTTTCGCCGTCGACATTTTTAATCTTTTCTAGATTTGCCACTATCGTTGCTGGAACCTCCCGCTCAATTTTGTCTATTACGGACAGGGCACACGGAATTTCGCTGTCGTCCACACCGCTGCATCTAAGAAATAGAGCCCACAACTTTCTATCGCTCAGGCGAACGTGGAAATCATCCTTTGCCAACCCAAAGCTTTTCAATATCAAAATCCCAAGGGAAATTATTTCGCAATCGGCTTCCGGAGAATTGTCGCCGAACAAATCGGCATTGAACTGGTAAAAGGATCGCAACCTCCCCTTTTGAGGACGTTCGTAGCGGAATGATTCGGAAATGTTAAACCATTTGATCGGGCGCTTCATGGAATTTGCCCGCTCTCCGACCATGCGTGCCAGTGACGGCGTCATTTCCGGTCGCATAGCGACCGCTCTGCCGCCCTTATCTTCGAAGCTAAATAATTGCCCTACTATTTCCTCGCCAGATTTTGCAGCAAATAATTCCGTGGGTTCCAAAACCGGAGCATCGTATTCTTCGAACCCGCAAGCCTGGGCGCTGCGGCGAAAATGGTCGAAGATAAAATTCCTCAGTGCGCAATCATCTGGGTAAAAATCACGGAACCCTGGCAATATATGAAATGAACCCATGCATAAACCTATGAACCAAACGGCAAATTTTTCAACGCCAAAATACTAATAACTCTTTGCCCAAATCACCCTTTGTTTGCTCGGTTTGCCCGTAAAAGCACATGCTCCCGGTTCCGTTTCAGCGAATGGCGAGCAGCGCACTGTCACGCCGAAATCCGCCTTCATCTGCTCCTCGATTGCAGGATCTCCACACCAATGGGCATAGGCAAAACCAGGATTTTTTCCGGAAAAAATTTCAAACAATTCATCCTTTGAATCGACAACCACTGAATTTCCATCCCTGTATTTTTGCGCTCGCTGGAACAGGAAGTCGCGAATATTTTCAAGCAATTTCCCGACCGATGCGACGAATTCATCCACTGGCACAAACACCTTGTCTCTCGAAGGTTTGTCGCGCGTAGACAAGCAAATTGTTCCGCCTTGAATGTCACGCATGCCGACCTCCACGCGCATAGGAACGCCTTTCTTCGTCCACTCCCACGCTTTCTCACCACCGCGCACATCTCGGTCATCGATTTTTACACGCAATTTTTCACCACCAAACTCCACTTTCGATAGCTTTGCCAATAAATTTTCGCAAAATTCCATTACCTGCGCCTTTGAATCCTCCTTCCATATTGGCAAAATCACTACTTGCACCGGCGCAAGCGCCGGTGGAATGACTAGGCCATCGTCATCGGAGTGGGTCATTATCAGCCCGCCGATCAATCGTGTTGTTATAGCCCAGGAGGTCGTCCACCCAAATTCCTCCCGCCCATTATCATTGACGAATTTTATATTGGAAGCTTTGGAAAAATTTTGACCCAAAAAGTGAGACGTTCCTGCCTGCAGTGCCTTGCCATCCTGCATCATTGCCTCGAAGGTGAACGTCGACACAGCCCCAGGGAATTTTTCCGATTCTGATTTTTGCCCGCAAATTACCGGCATTGCCATGTGATCCTCAGCGAAATCCCTGTAGCATTCCAGCATATCCAGCGCCTCCTTGCGCGCTTCTTCGTCCGTTGCGTGCACCGTATGGCCTTCTTGCCAAAGAAATTCCGCTGTACGCAGAAACATTCGCGGACGCATTTCCCAGCGCACAACATTCGCCCACTGGTTGATTTTTATGGGCAAATCACGGTATGATTGCACCCATTTGGCGAACATTTCACCTATGATTATTTCCGAAGTCGGTCGCACGATAAGAGGCTCATCCAATTGAGCAGTCGGCTCGAGGCCACCTTTCCCGTCCGGCTGCAGTCGCGTGTGGGTGACAACGGCGCATTCCTTGGAAAATCCTTCCACGTGTTCCGCTTCTTTTTCAAAATATTTCAGCGGAATAAATAGGGGAAAATAAGCATTTTGATGGCCCGTCGCTTTGAACACGGCGTCGAGGCGTTTCTGCACCAGCTCCCAAATCGCGTATCCCCAGGGACAAATCACCATACACCCGCGTACGGGGCTGTTATCCGCCAGGCCAGCAACCTTTATGACCTGCTGATACCACTCCGGGAAATTTTCGGCACGCGTCGGCGAAATGGCATTTTTCACACCATCCGTGCTCTTTTGTTGATTTGCAACCATAAAATTTCGGGACATTTACGCACAACATCGTAAAATCTCAACACAAAAATAAATTTTATGCGAACGTCCAACGACTTCGCTATTTCCTCCATAATATTCCCTCGTAATATTCCCTCCATAATATTCCCTCCATAATTGTCTCGTGTCTGGCCCAATCGAATGCGAGGATGGAGCACGCTAATTTTTCCCACTTTTGGTTATAATCATCTTTCCCGAGAAAAGCATACCCTCTATTCCAAAAAACGAAAATTTTTCCGCTAAATATCGTCAAACAGAATGCTTTTTTTTAGTAAGATAACTATAGAATGCTTTTCTCATGTAAGACAACTATAGCTATTTCGCCTGAGAAGGGCGTGCTTTTCTTTATAAAAAAGAGAACTCCCCCAACAAATATCGTTGAATAAGATGCCTTTGCTGAGTGTGACGGCTATATAACCCACAACGATGCATTTCTTTCAAGAACAACGTCGCCTGTCTATTTCCATTTTCCGAAGCTTTCGAGAACCATTCCTTGGCTTTTTTTCTATTTTTTTCGACGCCAAGTCCATCCAAAAACATAATGCCGATGTTTTTTTGTGCTTCTGAATCACCCTGTTCAGCGGCCATTAAAAACCATTTCAACGCCTCGTTATAATCTTATTTGACATCTGTTCCGCTCCAATACATAGTACCAATAGCGGTGTATGACAGGCACACCCCCTGTTTATCAGCCTTCAAAGACCATTCCATAGCTTTTGCATCATTTTTTTCTGTGCCAATTCCCAATAAAAACATAATGCTAACTTTTCTTTGGGCTTCTGGATCACCCTGCTCAGCCGCTTTCAAAAACCATTCCAACGCCTTCTCATAATCTTGTTCGACCCCATGTCCATTACAGTACATAACTCCAATGCCATTTTGAGCTCCTGCGTCACCTTGCTCAGCGGCCTTCAGAAACCATTCCAACGCTTTCTCATAATCTCGTTCGACCCCATGTCCGTTACAGTACATAACCCCAATATCGCGCTGAGCCTTGGCATCTCTTTGCATGGCATGTTTTATACGACTTTCGAACTTATCGGCTTTCGTCTGAAATACTGAGGATTCAACTGGGTGATTTGATGTCTCTTCGCGTGCGGAATCAATGTAGCCACATGAAAAATTCACTGCCATAAATGTGACAATCGAAAAAATTAGCGTACGAAACATTTTTTTGTTTTTCATACGTGTAAATTTCTATTTTTATGCAAAATAAAAGCAAGTAAGTTTACAAACGAGTTTCGTGGACATTGCTAACTTTGCCAATCTTTTGCCGTCGTTTCATGTCTATTTTCATCGCCGAATATAGTTATCGCACTTGACAAAAACATTTTATTAAATGATGCTTGCTGAAAAGATTCTTACTTTTGCAGAAAAATACACCCCTCCCAACTATGCCGATCAACCTGAGAACCTTCGCTCCTATCGGCGAATCCCACGTCGATCCAAAAGCAGCATTGACTCCTCATCTCCATTCTCAGCAGCTTTTGAAATCCATTCCACAGCCTTCTCTTTATTTTTTTCGGTACCATTCCCAAATAAAAACGCGATACAAACGTTTCTTTGTGCTTCCGGATCACCATGTTCAGCGGCTTTCAGAAGCCATTCGAACGCTTTTCCATAATTTCGTCCGATGCCGCGTCCATTGTAATACATCATACCAACGAGAGCCTGTGATTCCAAGCATCCCTGCTCAGCGGCTTTCAAAAACCATTCGAACGCTTTCTCGTAATCTTGTTCGACGCCATCTCCACGGTGGTACATCATACCAACGAGAGCCTGTGATTGCAAGCATCCCTGCTCAGCGGCTTTCAGAAACCATTCGAACGCTTTTTCAGCGTCCCGTTCGACGCCATCTCCGTCAGCGTACATACAACCAAGGATATACTGGGCCTCGACATCTCCCTGCACGGCTAATTCTCGATGACTTTCGAATTCATCACTTCTTATCCGGGACACTAAGGCTTCCTTTATGCACCGCGACGTTTCCTCATCCGCGAAGTCGATATCGCCGTATGAAAAATTTACTGACGCGAATATGACGACCAAAAAGATTAATGTGTGAAGTAATTTTCCGTTTTTCATTTGTATAAATTTTTATTTTTGCACAAAATAAAAGCAAGTATAATTTTCGACTAGCATTCAAATTTTGTCATTCAGCCGGCTGCGGATGCGAAACTTGTGAATTTTTCCTGCTTTCGGCCGATTTACGATGATACATTTCTCTTTTCAAGAACATTATTGATTCTTCATCCCCACTTTCCGCGGCCTTCGAAAACCACTCCACAGCTTTTTCATCATTTTTTTCGACACCAATTCCCCAGAAAAACATAATTCCAATATTCCTCTGCGCCTCTGGACTACCTAGTTCAGCGGCTTTCGAAAACCATTCCAACGCCTTTTCAAAATTTTGTTCGACACCACATCCATGGTAATATATAGCAATTCCCCTTGACGAGGGCGTTTAAAAATATAGTAGGTAAGAGCGAGATGTACTATTCGAAAGATCTGAGGGA
>JAISXS010000026.1 GCA_031270385.1 Puniceicoccales bacterium
CAATCCCATCGAAAAATTTTGGGCTAAACTCAAACGAAAACTCAGGGATATCTTGCCTCTTTTCTCTTCCCTTGGCGATGCACTTTACCATGCTTTTTTGTGCCTTTCTTAACCGGAACTGCTGTAAACAGAATGCTTTTTATTCTATCACTCGCGTGGGCCATCTATGTGTTCCATAGTGTGAATTTCCTCGGATCCGATGCCGAAGTTTTGGAATTTTTTCGCCTGCGGTATCAGTCTGGCCTCCGCCGAAGCGCGCATTTTATTGAACGCGTCAACGCTGTTGGAAAGTGCTTTCCCGACGCAGTTAAAATGGTCAAAAAACACGCGTAACCTGTTGTACATTTCCTTGCCAACCTCAGCAATTTCCCTTGCTTCATTTGCTAAATTTGACTGCTTCCACCCAAACGATACGGCTTTCAGTAGAGCTATCAGTGTCGTTGGCGTGGCAAGGATTACTCGTTTTTCTGCGCCGAATTCAAGAAGTTCGCTGTTGGCGCGGAATGCATCGCTCAAAAAATTTTCTCCCGGCAAAAACATGACAACAAATTCTGGGCAATGTTCAAATTGCTGCCAGTAATTTTTTGCTCCGAGTTTCTCTATGTGTCGCTTTATTTGCGATGCGAACAGTGCGAATGCCGTCTGCTGGTCAGTTCGTGATTTCGCCGAAATCGCCTCCAGGTACCCGTTCAACGGGGCCTTCGCATCGACGACAATTATGCGGGTATCCGGTAGTTTTATTATCATATCCGGTCTAACGCTTTGGCCGTCGTTGGAAACTGTGTTAGCTTGTTCTTCGAAGTCGACGTGTTCCATCATGCCGGCCAGCTCCACTGTGCGTCGGAGTTGCATTTCTCCCCACTGGCCCCGGACATCCGGTTTTCGCAGCGCATTGCACAAATTGCTAGTTTCCTCCTGTAACGCCGCATTTGTCTGCGCCGATATCTTCAGCTGTTCCGCTAAACTGATATATGCAGACTGCCTCTGATTTTCCAAATTTTTCAATTTTTCGTCGAACGATTTCAGTGTATTTTCTATTGGCTTGATTGTATTGCACAACCCGCTGTTCGCCTCGCTAGCCATGGCAGCGAATGAATTTTTTGCGAGCAGCAGAAATGCTTCGTTGTTGTCCCTGAGTGCTTTCGCCGACAATTGTTCAAATTGCTCCTTCCACCGTTGGTTTATGACGTCGCGTTCCGCTATTCTTTCGTTGGCGATGGATAATCGGACCCCCGCTTCGGATAATTTTTGCCGCAAGCGTGTCGCCTCCGAACTTTTTTTTACGGCAACTATGGCTGAGATCGCGAGGACAGTGCCCAAAGCTATTAAAAGTATCATCGGTGAGTTGGATATCAAGCTGGGGAAGAAATGCGATAAATTTCGCTGAAAAAATACTACTCCGAGGCATGCACTTCCACCCTTCACAGGCAATTGGAAATGCGAGTTTCGTTATAAAAATTCAATGGTTGCGCAGCGTTCGAAATCTCAGAGACGCGTCAAGTGAGGTACCCTGTGCCGTGCAATGTGGACGTAGTTTCGCTTTATTGTTGACTCCAGCCTCAACGGGCATTGAGTACGGAACGCTCGCTTGCGTAGTTCAATGGATAGAACATTGGCCTCCGAAGCCGAAGATTCGGGTTCGAGTCCCGACGCGAGCACCACTGTGTGCCGGGTGCGTTTATTTTATTTAGGATAGGCATTCCGGGGCGAGGGTTTCCTAAGGAGGGTTCGTGTTTTTCTTAAAGTGGTGTGTTGTTTACCCAAAGAGGAGTTTTTCTGCTAAGTATAGTTATCACATTCGACAAAGGCATTTTGTACAGCGATACTTGGCAGGGAAATTTTCTTTTTTTAAAAAAAAGTACTCTTTTTTCTGGTGAAACAACTATAATCATCTTACTTGAAAAAGGCATGCTGCTCAATGATGTTTGGTGGAGGGTTTCTGTTTCTATGAAAAATATAGCTATCACATTTGACAAGGGCGTTCTGCCCAACGACATTTAGCGGGAGATTTCTTCCTTCTGCAAAGAAAAACACGCCCTTCTTAAATAAAACAACTATAGTACGCTTTTTTCGGGCAAGATGACCATACAAAATGCCCATGGTGCGCAGTGGTCTCAGTAAACGTCTCTTTGGTAGTGTTTGTTTTTTTTCAGTGATTTAAAAAATTCGTCGGCCTTTGTTTCGTCGAAATTTCCGACCTCTATGGCGATGTTTTTTAATGTTTTGTCGACGTCAGCAGCCATATTTGACGCATTGCCGCAGACGTAGATGTAAGCATCGTCCAGAATCCACGACCACAATTCCTCGCGATTTTCCCAAATTCTATCCTGGACGTATATTTTTTTTCCCTGGTCCCGAGAAAATGCTAAATCCAAATTTGTCAAAACGCCGGAATTTTTAAAATTTAAAAGCTCATCTCTGAATAGGAAATCGGTTGCGCGGTTTCTATCACCGAAAAACAACCAGCTATCGCCAATTTTTTTCCCACTGGCGCGCAGACACTGCCTCTCCTGCAAAAATCCGCGAAACGGAGCAATTCCGGTTCCTGGTCCGATCATTACTATTTTCGCCTCGCTATTCGTAGGAAGTGCAAACGTTGAATTTATCACAAAAATATTTGCCGAGTCGATACCGACATTCATATCCTGCGCTAGATACGTCGACGCGACGCCGTGGCGCTCGTTCCCAGCAAAGTTAATGTAACTTACAACGTTTACAACGATGTGGATCTCATCCCTGTGCATCATTGGTGAAGATGCGATGGAATACAGTCGCGGTGTCAATTTGTTCAAATTCGCCACCAACGCATTGGCATCCACCGGACGCAAATTTTTGAATTTTTTCAAAATCTCGAGGAGGGAGTATGCCTTTGCCGCCATTTTGCACTCCTGCCCATCACATAACATTTTATCGTTGATGTATGAAATTTCATCGGAGTCAGTCACGAGCTCGGTGAACCATTCGAGAAATCCGTGTGACAAATTCATCACGCAAAGGTGTTCGCACAGTGCGGAAAAAATTGATGTCTTTTTTTCAGGATTTGGAAGTTTTACCTGTACATCTGGTTGTGTTTTTAATATGTTCAAGATTTCAGCCACCGTTGCCGTGTTATTTTTCGGCAATATGGCGACGGAATCGCCACATTTGTACGCGATGCCGCTGCCGCCTATGTCGAAAACCATGTGTCGGACGTCTTTTTCACTGCCGTTCCCTGTTATCCGCGCGCGGTACTTTAGCCTCGCTTGAAACGGATTGTCCTTGCTGTAAACCATCTTTGCAGGGGAAGAAATAGTAATGTTGCGAAACTTCAAGATAATTTTACACGGTGTGGTTTATTGTAAAAATGTGTTTGCTTGTGTTGACATAGTCGTTTTGCTCGACAAAGGCATCTTGCCCAACGATATATTGGCGAAAATTTTCCATTTTTATGGAAAATAACATGCCCCTTTCAGGTAAGATGATTATAAATACGCGTATGCGCCTGTGGCTGGAATATATAGCTGTTACACTCGATAAGGGCATTCTGTCCGACGATACTTGGCGGGAAAATTTTTTTTTATAAAGGAAGGCACGCTCTTTTCAGGTGAAACAGCTATAGTCGTTCCATTCGAGATGGGCGTATTATTTTTCCGCAAAATGAGAATTTTGGCGTTGGATGTCGTTGAATGGCAACCTTTGTCGGATGTGTGATCGTATTACTCGAGAAGGGCGTATTGTTTTTTATAAAAATTGGAATCTCTCGCCAAATATCGTTAAATTAAAATGCTTTTTTCGAGTAAGACAATTACAACGACTGTACCGGTGTGGAATTCTTATTTTTACGAAAAAGGCGACATGCCCTTTTCAATTGAGATAACCACATGCGGAATATATAGTTATCTTACTCGAAAGAAGCACTCTATCCGACGATACTTGGCGGGAAATTTCCGTTTTTGTGAAAAAATAACATGTTTTTTTCAGGGAAGATGACTACAACCACAGAGTAGCAGACGTTCATTGGCTTTTTCCCGATGTGTATAGTTGTCTTATTTGAAAAAGGCATCTTATATAACGATATTTAGCAGAAAGATTCCCGTTTTTTGGAATGGAGGGTATGCTTTTTTCGGGGAAGATGACTATACAATCATACGTGGGTGTGAGTGACGCTCTGGCAAGACGGTTTCCGTGATCACGGCAGACGGTGGTAACGTTTCACAGGCAACGAGGGATTACGGAAGCGCGTTGGGGTTGCAGAACCTTGATTTGTTTTCCTGTCTGTTCATCGTGTATAGCTGTCACGCTCGACAAGGGCATCCTATCCGACGATACTTGGCGGGAAAATTTTTCTTTTTGCAAAAGAAAATGCGCCCTTTTCGGATGAAACGGCTATAATTGAAAAATCTCTGGTTAATTCTGGAAGAGAATTTTGAAAATGCTATTTTTTGTCAAAACGATACTTTGTGTTGTGCCTCCTTGTAGTGGAATGTCTATGGTCGAATTTCTATTTTTCTTTTTTTCTTTTTTTTTCAAAATTTTTTGCTTAAACCTTTGGTTCCATGGACGTGAACATGGAGCTCGATAGGATTCGTCATTCCGCCGCACATGTTCTTGCGGCTGCGGTTCTCAGATTATTCCCGGACACCAAGCTTGACATTGGGCCGGCGACGGCGACGGGGTTCTACTACGACTTTGATTCCGATCATAAATTTTCCCAGGAAGATTTGGAAAAAATTGAGTCTGAAATGGTTAAAATAATCGGCGAAGGGCAGAAATTTGTCAAAACCGTGATTTCACGTGACGAAGCGATAGCGTTGATGGCATCGAAAAGTCAAACTTACAAACTCGAGCGTTTGGCGGACATCCCGGCCGAAGAAGATATTTCCCTGTACGCGAATGGTGAATTTATAGACCTTTGCCGTGGACCACACGTTGGATCGACGGATGAAATTGTGGCGGTGAAATTACTTGGTATAGCCGGTGCGTATTACCGTGGAAATGAAAAGAATAAGCAGTTGCAGAGAATTTACGGCACAGCATTCCAGTCGCAAAGGGAGCTGGAGGAGCATTTGCTCATGCTCGAAGAGGCAAAGAAACGTGATCACCGCAAACTTGGACGAGAATTGAAGTTGTTTTTGATAGACGATGCCGTTGGCCAAGGTATGATACTTTGGTTACCACGCGGTGCGATCATTAGGAAAGAGCTGCAAAATTTCATCCTTGAAGAACTGGAAAAACAGGGATACCAGCAGGTATTTACGCCCCACATAGCCAAACTTGGGCTTTTCAAAACATCGGGGCATTTCCCGTACTACAAGGAGTCGCAATTTGTGCCGTTGCCAGACAGGGATACCCTGGAAGATTTCGTGAAAGCTGGTAAATCGTGCAAAGAAATGTTTGATGCCCTTGAAAGTGGTGATGGTGATGGTTTTTTGCTGAAGCCGATGAGTTGTCCTGCCCACGTGCGCATATACGCAAGTGAACGGCGGTCACGCAAGGAACTGCCGTTTAGGATCGCGGAATTTGGGACAGTTTATCGTTGGGAACAATCCGGAGAGCTGACTGGCATGACACGCGTCAGAAGTTTTACACAGGATGACGCTCATATCTTTTGCACGGAAGACCAACTGAATGGCGAGATAAGCGGGTGTTTGCACCTCGTAAAGGTTGTTTTCAAGACACTTGGCATTGAAAAATTCCGTGTTAGAATAGGTCTTCGCGATAAGAGTTCCGACAAATACATAGGTAGCGACGAAAGTTGGTTAGCCGCGGAGGAAGCGTTGCGTACGGCTGCGGATGCGCTTGGCGTTTCCTATGAAGAAAATGAAGGGGAGGCGGCATTTTACGGGCCGAAGATTGATTTCGTCGTTCGCGATGTCTTGGGTCGCGAATGGCAACTTGGGACTGTGCAGGTAGACTACAATTTACCGGAACGGTTCGGTCTTTCATACGTTGGCAGCGACAACAAGGACCATCGGCCGGTCATGATACACAGGGCTCCGTTTGGGTCGTTGGAACGTTTTGCTGGTCTGTTAATAGAGCACTTTGGTGGCGATTTCCCGACTTGGTTGGCCCCCGAGCAGGTAAGAATTGTCGCCCTTAACGATGAGTTGGCGGAGTATGTAAAATTTGTGCAAAGGGAACTGTCGGCGGCTGGAATCCGCGTCTCCGTTGATGTGCATTCTGATAAATTGAACGCGAAAATTCGCCGATCAGAAATCGAAAAGGTTCCCCACATATTCATCATTGGCGCTAGAGAGGCGGAAGAAGGAACGGTGTCCGTACGTTCCCGCATAGATAGTGATTTTACTGGGACGATGAAGCCGACTGACGCCGTTGCGTACTTGAAAAAATTGATAGCTAATAGGGAGTTACCACGAAAATAAAAAGCTGGCAGGAGTTTCCTGTGAAGGCATTCTGGATGGACGACGGGTGTTCGTCTGTGTGTGGCAGGCGTGAGGGATTTCAGCGTAGTGGGTCGGGTGGTGCGTCTGGGTTTTGTTCCATGTGTTTTTGAGCTTCCGCATGTTGTTTTTTTATGCGGAGGCTGCTTCCATGGGCTTTTGCCATTCTTCTTTCCAGGACGGCATCGTCTGCGTTAGTTGTCTTACTTGAGAAAAGCATACTGAATGGCATCGGCAAGGGATGCAAAGAGATGGAGGATGGAGGAAAGTTTTCGCTTGGAGTTAGCCCAAAATTTTTCGATGGGATTGGAATCTGGAGAATATGGAGGGAGGTAAATTAGCGAGCATCCAGCGGCCTCGATGGCGTTCCGCGTCCTGGGATGCTTATGACATGACGACCACTTGCCCAGGTTTCAATGATGCAACGAGGAATTGTTCCACCCAAGCGTTATAGCTGTTTCATCTGAAAAGGGCATGTTTTTTTATAAAAGGGAGGATTTTTTTGCCAAATATGGTTGAGTTAGGATGCCCTTGTCGAGTGTGACGGCGAGGTCTTTAACGCCTGGGTGGAACAGTCCCTCGTCCCTGCGTCACAGCCGGGGCAGGTGGTGGTCATGGATAATGCGGCGTTTCACAAACACCGGCGGACGCGGCTCCGGACCTCAATCCAATCGAAAAATTTTGGGCTAACTCCAAGCGAAAACTTTCCTCCATCCTCCATCTCTTTGCATCCCTTGCCGATGCCATTCAGTATGCTTTTCTCGAGTAAGATGACTATACTTGAAAAAAGCATCTGTTTAATGACATTTATTGGCAGGGTTCACGTTTCTTAGAAAACGGGGGGCATGCCTTTCTCGGGTAAGATTACTATACCTCCTGTTTCCAAAAAACGGGAACCTTGCCGCTATAGTCATTTTATTCGAGAAGAGCATATTATTTTTTCACAAAAATGGGAATTTTTTCTGCCAAATGTCGTCGAGTAAAATGCTTTTTTCAAGTAAGACAACTATGGTCCACAATTGTTCCAAAATTAGTCCACAATCGTTCCAAGCAATACGGTTGTTGCGAAACCATCTATTTTCACATGAATGATTTTCCCGATATCGTTTTCCGTGGCGCTGAATAGCACCTTGTGATGGTTTGGCGTCCATCCAAACATGATGTTTTTGCCGCGTTTTGCGTGGCCTTCGACGAGGACGTCCGTGATTTTACCAACAAACCGCTGATTATATAGCAACGAAACCTCGCCTACACGCTCCAGTAATACTTTGTTGCGCCGTTCCTTTTCATCTTCTGGGACGTCGTCTGCCAACTCGGCGGATCTTGTGCCTGCGCGTGGACTGTATTTGAAAATAAACGCCATGTTGAATCTAACCGCGTCGAACAGCGATACCGTTTCCAAAAATTCCTCCTCCGTTTCCCCGGGATAGCCAACGATTATATCCGTAGAGATTCCAATCTCTGGAACCGCAGTGCGCAACTTTTCTACGATTTCAAAAATTTTTTCACGTCCATACGTCCGCCCCATTGATTTCAACACGCGGTTTGATCCGCTCTGCACTGGGAGGTGGATCGCTGGGCATAATTTTGGCAAATTTCTATGCGCCGAAATCAAATCGTCTGAAAAATAGCGCGGATGAGGAGACATGTACCTGATTCTTTCCACGCCAGAAATTTCATGGATACGCTCCAGTAGCTGTACAAATGTTGCCTTGCCACCACCGGTGACAGTTTCCATGCCAATGTACTTGTTGACAATTTGACCAAGCAATGTAACTTCCTTCACACAATTTTTCGCTAAAAATTCCACTTCGCTGACGATTTCATCGACGGGACGGCAGCGCTCCTTTCCGCGGGTCTTCGGAACAATGCAGTAACTGCACCGCATATTGCAACCTTCCATGATGGAAACAAACGCTGTGCCGTTGAATTTTTTCAGCCGATAGGAAAAATCTTGATCCGACTTCGTACTTTTCGATTCTCCAATTCGCAAATTTTTCCCACCATTTTCGATAACTTCCACCAACTCGTGCAGCCTTTGTGGTCCAACGACAAAATCAATGGCGCTATTCCGTTGGAAGATCGACTCCCCTAAATTTTCAGCCATACAGCCGACTATGCCGATAATAAAATTTGGGTTCGTGCGTTTCATTCGTGTCAGGTAGCCAGCCTTCCCAATCGCCTTGATTTCCGCTTGTTCGCGCACGCTGCAGGTGTTCAAAATCACGACGTCGGCAGATTTTTCATTCGTTGCTATTGTATGGCCAGCACGTTGCAACTGGGCCAACATCATCTCACTATCACGCTCGTTCATCTGGCAGCCATATGTTTTGACAAAAATTTTCACCGTTTAGCAGCTTTTAAAATCTGCCTTGGCATGAATGCAAGGCCGAAATCAATCAAACGCACGACTCACAGAAGCGCCGGAACTCAGTCCACGAATTCCAACGCTTCAACCAGTCGGGCAAAGTCCGAAACCACCTAGGGCGTGTTAACGCTATTGCAAAATAAAAAGGAAAGAGTAAGAAATGGAGATGGAGATAACAGAAGAACAATACGCGCGAATAGATGGAATTATGCCAAGACAGAGAGGGAAC
>JAISXS010000081.1 GCA_031270385.1 Puniceicoccales bacterium
CACCTGCCCCGGTTGTATAGTCGTCTTACTTAAGAAAAGCATTCTATCTAACGATGCTTAGCAGAAAAATTCCAGTTTTTTTGGAATGGAGAATGTGCTTTTCTCGGAGAAGATGACTATAACGCTTGGGTGGAACAGTCCCTCGTCCCTGCGTTACAGCCGGGGCAGGTGGTGGTCATTGATAATGCGGCGTTTAACAAACACCGGCGGACGCGGGATGCCATAGAAGCGTCCGGCTGTTCCTTGGTTTTCCTCCCTCCCTATTCTCCAGATCTCAATCCCATCGAAAAATTTTGGGCTAAACTCAAACGAAAACTCAGGGATATCTTGCCTCTTTTCTCTTCCCTCGGCGATGCACTTTACCATGTTTTTGTGCCTTTCTTAACCGAAACTGCTATAACTGACTATTTTATGTAAGTTTTACTCGAAAAAAGTATTCTGACCAACGATATTTGTCGGGGAAATTTTTATTTTTATGAAAAAATAACATGTCTTTCTTGAGTAAGATGATTGCGTAGTAATTCCTTCTGGCAAAGACATTTCAAATTCGACGATGTTTAGCGAAAGGACTCTTTTTTATAAAAAAATAGCACGCCCTTCTTGAACGGAACAATTGCATTGCCAAGCGCCATCTCGACCGACGCAAGGAATAAAACTTTCATTTAAATTGCAAGTTTTTTGTTGACAAAGAAAAAGCAAGTTTGATAGTAATATTTCAAGGAAACATAATATGAATATGAAACTTGATACGTATTCCGCCCGTGAAATGATGGAAGAGGGCGAAAGATTGACTATAGCCGTTCCGCCCGAGAAGGGCGTGCTTTCCTTTGTAAGGAGAAAAACGCTCTCGACAAGTATCGTTTGATAGGATGCCCTTGTCGAGTGTGACAACTATAATACCGGAGAACCAAGGGCAAAAAAAAACAACAGAAGAATAATTGTTTGGCTTGAGCGTGCTTCAGCAAAATTTAATGCCGCCGGAGACAAATCTTCGTCTGCTAAGTGTAATAAGATGGCGGCACGCGTAGCAGAAGAAATTGGAGACACCCAAAAGGCTGCCAACCTTTGGAAATCTGCATATAAAAACTATGCTTATTATGGAAATCGCGTAGAAGCCGCTGAAGCCGCTAACGAGGCGGCCTGTCTGGTAAGCGACAAAGGCAAAAAAAGAAAGCTTCTGATAGGCTGTGCTGATATGCACGTTGAAACCGCGCATGACAGTCGTTTCGCAGAAGATCAAAGACGTCATTTCAAAGAAGCTGCAAAAATTTCTGGACATGTCGGAAGCAAGAGAAAGGCCAGGGACAACAATTTGGCCGCCCAATTTGCCAAGAATAAATATTAATCTGCAACGGTGACCATGTCGCAGTGCAAAAGTTGGTCATTGCCTGGGACGCAAGATTGGAAACAGTATTGTGTCCCTGATTCCCGAGGCTTCTGTCAATAAAATTACCAGCCGATCTATGCCAATCCCCATACCTCCGGCTGGCGGCATGCCGTACTCGAGGGATAGCAAAAATTCGTTGTCCAAATTGTGTTTTTCTTCGCCTATTTGTTTTTCGAACATTTCTCGTTGGATAAATGGATCATTTTGCTCGGAATACGCCGGCGCAATTTCCTGGCCATTTATGCAGAGCTCAAACACATCCAAATATTTTGGATTACTTTTGTTGAGCTTCGCTAGCGGGCACAATTCCTTTGGCAATTGCGTTACAAATGTCGGCTGTATCAACTTTGGTTCAACTATTTTACCATAGACATCATTGGTAACCTCAAAATCCTCAATGTCCGGACTGACTTCGAGACCGAACGATTTACACTTTCCTAATTTTTCATCCTTCGAAAATAAAAACCAGTCACTTTCCCCGGTAGCCTCGATCACCAATTCATCATAGCGACGCTCTGCCCACTCCCCACCGAGCTCTATTTCCACGCCATCGCAGGATTTTATCGTAGTCGTTCCGATAACGGACCTGCAAAGATGCTGTATTATCCCACGAACCAACTCCATCATGCCGCGGTAATCGGAAAATGCTTGATAGACTTCTAGGCTAGTGAATTCCGGGTTGTGCTTGCGGGAAATCCCTTCGTTCCTGAAAATCCTCCCAATTTCAAAAACTCTATCAAATCCCGCGACAAGCATGCGTTTCAAAAACAATTCCGTAGCAATCCTCAGATAACACCGCTGGTCGAGTGCATTAATGTGCGTAACAAATGGCCTGGCTGCGGCACCACCGACAATGTTTTGCAATATCGGCGTTTCAACTTCTTCAAATCCCTTGCCCCACAAAAATTTCCGCAATTCTTCTATGATTTTACACCTCTTTTTCGCTCGATCCCGGGATTTCGAATTTAATATCAAATCCAGATATCGTTGGCGATAAATTTGGTCACTGTCCGTTAGTCCATGCCATTTTTCCGGGAGCGGCCGCAGGGACTTCGATACCATTACGACAGAGTTTACGCGTACGGTAATTTCCCCAGTTTTTGTCTTAAAAAGTTCACCACTTGCACCGATGATGTCGCCGATATCGAATTTTGTGAAATTTTTATATGCCTCCTCGCCAATGTCATTTTGTGAAACATAGAGCTGAATCTTACCGTCGCAGTCCAAAATTTTCACAAAACTAGCCTTCCCCATCAGACGAAATACTACTATGCGTCCACCAACGCTGACAATTTCTTGCTTTTCCTCGCCCTCCACAAAAAGACTGATCGCCTCCATCGACGTATGCTTGCGGTCGAAACTTTGGGAAAATGGGTCAACCCCATCCGCCCGCATGGCATCCAATTTTGCCCTGCGTACGGCAAAAACATCACTGTCGTTTACACATTTTTCCTGCTGTTCCATCTATGATTTTCCGGTGAATTTCTCTTCAATGAATTGGGTTCAAAAGTGCAACCAATTTCCCACTATTCCCGCGACGCTAGGGATTCATCGATGTCTGAGAACATTCCGGACAAACTCGTCAATTCGTCTGTACTCTTGATTTTTTCAAACTCCTTCATCTCCTCGGCAAACGCTTCGTCATCATATTGTGCAGCTTTTATGGAAAGCCCAATGCGGCGATCATCGTTGTCAACTTTTATTACGCGAGCCGAAACCTCCTGCCCAACTGTGAGTATAGATTTCACCTTATCGATGCGAGTTTCTGAAATTTGACTTATGTGAACAAGTCCTTCGACGTCATCCTCCAATTTTACGAACGCACCGTATGGAACTATTCTCGTCACAGTCCCGGTTATGAGCGTGCCGACTTTGTACCGCTTCTGGATGCCAGACCACGGATCCGGTGTTAATTGCTTGATGCCGAGGGCGATTCTCTGCTGTTCGTTGTCTATCGTCAGAACAATGGCGTCGACTTCATCACCCTTCTTAAGGAACTCGTTCGGATTGTTTGTGTTGCGCGTCCAACTCATGTCGCTGACATGCACCATACCGTCAATTCCAGCTTCCAATTCGATGAACGCACCATAGGCGGTCATATTGCGAACTTTGCCACGCACGTGCGCGCCAACCGGGTAATTTCTGTAAACCATTTCCCACGGATTTTGTTCGACCTGCTTCAAGCTAAGCGCGATCTTTTGATTTTCCTGTGAAATTTCAGTAACGACAGCATCAACCTCCTGGCCAATTTTCACAATTTCACTCGGCTTACCAACTCGCTTCGTCCACGACATTTCCGTTATGTATATCAATCCTTCAACGCCACTTTCTATTTCAACGAAGGCACCGTACGGCACCATGTTAACAATTTTTCCGTGAATAATCGAACCAACTGGATGGCGACGCTCTATGTCGTCCCACGGGTTATGCATCGTTTGCTTCAGCCCCAGAGAAATTCGTTCTTTTTCATGATCAACGCCGATTACCATGACACTCACCTCCTGGCCAGGCTTTACAACTTCGCTCGGATGGGAAACGCGACCCCAGCTCATGTCCGTTATGTGAAGCAATCCATCAAGGCCATCGATGTCGACGAATGCCCCATAATCCGTAGTATTTTTGACAATACCAGTGCGTATATCTCCAACTTTTATCTCACTCAGTAACGCACGTCGCCTCTCCTGCCGCCCTTCTTCGATCAATTCACGGCGGGAAATCACTATATTTTTCCGCTCCTGATTGATCTTTAAAATCTTAAATTCGTAGGTGTTGCCGATGTATTGGTCGAGATTAATTGGCGATTGTGTGTCAATTTGTGAAGCTGGCAGAAACGCGTCAACTCCAATATTTACCAGCAAACCACCCTTAACCTTCCCTTTCACCCGTCCGGGCAGCACAGATCCTTCTTCGCAATTTTCGACTATGAGCGCCCAATTCTTTTTTTGTAACGCTTTGTCATGGGAAATCACCGGGTTGCCGTACCTGTCCTCCAATCGTTCTATGTAAACGTCGATCTCATTTCCGACCTCAAGCAGTTCAACGTCGTTGAATTCGAGCGCCGAAACGACACCCTCCGATTTTCCTCCAACGTCGACAATGACATCGTTGCCGCGAATTTCCGTTATAACGGCCTTAACAACCGAGCCTTCCCGCAAATCCTCCATCGGATGTGCAGACAATAGCTCTTCCATAACTGTAGACATAATAATTTTCCCATCATTGGGGGTTGAATAATAACGGCAAAGGCGAACCACTCACCTTCGCAAAAGAACAATTTCCCAGAACCTTAGCATTTGTGCCCAAAGTTCAAGCTTAATGTAAGCGATCATTGAAATTTTTCAACATTCGCCAGACAATGTGTCGCCAAACAGTCGGTTTGCACATGGGAAGCATGCGGCCAGATTGAATGATGAGCACAATTGTCACACCCGACAAAGGCATTCTATTCAGCGATGCTTGGCGAAAAAATCTTCCTTTTTATAAAGAAAAGCACGCTTTTTTCAGATGAAACAGTTATAAACCTCTACCGAGCATCAATTTTGCTTTTTCGGTATCGCCTCTGTTCAACAACTCCCTGATTTTTGAGCTGCTTACGCGTTCGTTGCCAATCATAAGCGCAGGAATGACAGTCACAGAAATACCAAATTTTTCTAAACATGATACCAAGGTATCCGTATTGCCAGATCGGTTTTGTCCAAATTTAAAATTTTCACCGACACAGATGCCGCACAGCGTTGGAAATTTTTGGATGAGAAACTCAACAAAATTTGAAGGTGTCATCCTAGAAAAATTTTCATCAAACTTTTGCTCGGCTATGCGGAAGAGATTGTAGTGCAAAAAAATTTTGTATTTTTCTTCAAATGTGCATAGCATGGGTTTTGGGTTGTTTGGATGTGTAATAACCGTTGGATGCGGACGAAATGTGTAAACAATCGCAATGCCATCACAGCCAACCGCACGGTCGATTGTGGTGGAAATTAATTTCACGTGACCAAGATGCACACCATCGAACGTCCCAATTGCCATAAACAGCGGCCTTTGCGGCAAATCACACTGTTCGCCATCTGCCAAAATTTCCACGAAATTGAGCATTTTCCGCCTATTGGAAAACTTCAATCGCAAGCCGATAAATTCTGGTTAACTATTTGCGACGGAATGGCTTCCCATGGCGGGATCAACTTATCGGCTACTTCGCCGATTGACATTTTCTCTATTTCTTCGAGCGTCAATGCGTTTTCTATCGTGAAATTTCCAACGGTAGTCCGGCAAAGACTAATCAAGTGCGCCCCGCATTGCAGTCGTTCACCCAAATCATTGACCAGCGTGCGCACATATGTCCCCTTGCTACAGTGTACAAAAAAGTCGATCTCATCACCGCGATGATCAGTAATTTCCAGGGAATGGACACGAATAAACTGAGGATCGCGGTCGACAACTTTACCCTTTCTCGCCAGATCACATAACTTTTTTCCGTTAATTTTTTTTGCTGAAAACATCGGTGGGGTCTGAAGTTGATCGCCGATGAAATTTTTCGCCATATCCTTAATCATATCGACTGTTATATTTTCAGCATTTCCAACGGCAACGACTTTTCCCTCAATGTCATGGCTGTCGGTCGACACGCCCAGCTTCATCGTACCGCGGTAGCATTTTGACAATCCGACTAAATATTGCGAAATCCGCGTTGCGCGGCCGATCAATACCAGCAACAGCCCAGTCGCCATCGGATCAAGCGTCCCGGCGTGGCCAATTTTTTTGATCCCCAAAGTTCTTCTCAGCCCGGCTACGACATCATGGGATGTCATCCATTGCGACTTGTCGATCGGCAAAACT
>JAISXS010000069.1 GCA_031270385.1 Puniceicoccales bacterium
CATCGAAAAATTTTGGGCTAAACTCAAACGAAAACTCAGGGATATCTTGCCTCTTTTTTCTTCCCTCGGCGATGCACTTTACCATGCTTTTTGTGCCTTTCTTAGCCGGAACTGCTATATCGTTAGACAGAATGCTTTTTTCAAATGAGATAACTATAAATCTTACTCGAGAAAGACATCTTATGTAATGACATTTGACGAAAAGTTCATGTTTTTATGAAAAAAAAATACGCTTTCTTCAGGTAAGATAACCATAGTAATCTTACCTGAAAAGAGCATATTGTTTTTCCATACAAGCATGAACTTTCCATTGGTGTGTCGTTGCACTGGAATGCTTTTGTCAAGCAAGACGACTATATATCTTGCCCGAAAAAATATACCTCCTGTTTCCAAAAAACGGGAACCTTGCCGCTAAATATCGTTAGACAGAATGATTTTTTCAAGTGAGATAACTATAAATCTTACTCGAGAAAGACATCTTATATAATGATATTTGACGAAAAGTTCATGTTTTTATGGAAAAAAATACGCTTTCTTCAGGTAAGATAACCATAGTAATCTTACCCGAAAAGAGCATATTGTTTTTCCATACAAGCATGAACTTTTCGTTGATGTGTCGTTGCACTGGAATGTTTTTGTCAAACAAGACGATAATGGTTATCTTACTTGACAAAAGCACTTCGCTCAACGATGCTTGGCGGGAAAATTTCCATTTCTATGAAAAATAATATGCTCCTTTCGAATAAGATGATTATATAGTAATCTTACCTGAAAAGAGCATATTGTTTTTCCATACAAGCATGAACTTTCCGTTGGTGTGTCGTTGCATTAGAATGCCTTTTTCAAGCAAGACAACTATAAATGTCAGACAGAATGCTTTTCTCAAGCAGGATAACTATATGCATGTTAAAGAACAGCGGAAGCAAAAGATATGAGCAGTTTTTTTGCCAAATCGCTTATCTTGCTGGCTCCTGCTCCGTTTTTTACAGCTTCTATGAAGTAATCAATATCCTTACATTGTCTGGAAGTCAGTCCAGGAGCCATATTGGGATCATTGCGCATGGAGGTAAAATCTGTAATCAGTTTATCTAGATCTTGAGATTGCAATTTATTGTTCTCAGCCATGAAAATACAACCACGGAGTTTACTCATCAACGAGTCCAGTCTGTTCTCACACTCAGTACACCTACCTTGCGCCAAAGCTAACTGTTCACCAAGACCTTGAAATAGCCGTTCCGCCAAAGCTATACGTGTATGAAAAGTCCCGTTATGATATTGTTCATCGGGTACGTGTATGCCAAAACCTTGAAATAACCACAACGACACTTCAGAATTCGTTGGATCAGCCAGCGATTTGCTAAGCCACGCTAGTACCGCGTCCTGCACAGAATCGGAAAGCAAATTCAAATTAGACAATAGACACCTTACACAGCCCTGTATCACCAAAAATAGATTGCGATATACTAGGTCTGTTAGCTCTCTGTGATGCACGTATATGGGACAGTCTACGCATACATTCAGCAGAGCGAGTATGCGCGATATGTCATCGCTAACAGGAGGGAAAGTGTTTTGATAATAGTCCGCTGGTTGGCATAGGCGTACTTTCCGTACCCAAGAGTACGACAATGGATCGATATTTCCTATTTGCATCGCATTGTTTGCGGCACTTTTCAGCAGATTACAGCTTTGTTCCAGATTATAACAATTCAATGAATGGTTCCACCAAATCGACTTTTGTTCCTGTTTGCAATGCTGGATACTGTCGCCCGCTGATATTGGCACGTATATGTCTAAATTTTTCATAAGCTCCGCATTTAATTATAAGAATAGTTTTAGTCAACGCAAAAAAATATCTATTTTTTACAAAAGACGTAATCATTGCGTCATCGCGTACAAATTTTTGATTTTTCAAAAACTATTCTTGACATCGGAGGGGAAATGTATTGCTATAATAGTACGATAGTTAGCTATGACAAAAATCACCGACGAAACCGATCTCTGGGATGCCATGCTTCTCCTGGATACCAGGGAGGAAGTAATAAACTTCATGAAAGATCTGTGTACACCAAGGGAAATTACCGAGCTCTACGAGCGATGGAAGGTTTGCCAACTGCTGGAAAGCGGGCAACTGTCATACCGCGAAATAAGCACAAAAACAAAAATCAGCATAACAACCATTGGGCGAGTCGCCAGATTTTTGCGAGATGAGCAAAACGGAGGCTATCGTACAATTCTTAAAAAATTGAAAAAATAATAGCACATATGAAAACAATAGTGAAATTTTTGTTATCTTTGATTGCCCTATACGGCGCACCAGCGGTATCTTACGCCGCCAACAACGATTCTCGGGATAAGAAGTTGATTTTGATAAATAAATTTGTCGATCACCCGGCATTGGACGAAACTGCGCGCGGGATCGTCGATGCTCTACGAGATTGTGGCTTTACAAACGGAGAAACGGCGGATATAAGAATAGAATCTGCCCAAGCAAATTCAGTGTTGGCATCGCAAATTTCTACTAAATTTGCCAATCAATCCCCAGATATCGTGATTTGCATTGGTACGGTGTCGGCGCAAAGCATGATAAAATACTGCAATGGCGGCCGAACAAAGATGGTGTTCAGTTCGATAACCGATCCGCTCGGGGCGGGATTGGTGGAAAAATTAGACAAAACAGACAAAAATATCACCGGGGTGTCAAATTTCGTTCCACTGGAACCGCAATTGGAGTTGATGAAAAAAATTCAACCATCCATCAGAAAGTTGGGAATAATTTATAACGCTGGGGAAGTGAATTCTGTCACAATTGTCAACAAATTACAAAAAATTTCAAACCAATTTAGACTAACCATAGTCAAGCAGGCGGTCACAAAAACATCAGACGTTTCCCAGGCAGCAGCTAAACTGGCCACAAGTGTGGATGCTGTATTCATAAGCAATGACAATACTGCGTTGAGCTGTCTCGCAAACATAGTACGCATTTGCAATGGTGCAAATATTCCCGTATATGTGAGCGACACCGATGCCGTCCTTTTGGGGGCATTGGCAGCGCTTGGACCGAATCAGTATTCCGTTGGGATGCAGACCGGAAAAATAGCCGCTAAAATACTTAGTGGCGTCGACATCGCCGGATTGGCTGTCGAATTTCCGAGCGAAACGGAATTATTCGTAAACATGGACGCGGCGAAAATTTTAAAAATTAACATACCAGCGGATGTAATTTCATCGGCGTCCAGGGTCATAACAACTTCGGGAGGAAAATGAAACCGGAGATAGTTAGCGCCCTTGAAATCGGGCTGATCTATGGGATCACGGCCATGGGAATATTCCTGACATTCCGTTTAATAGATTTCCCAGACATGACGTGTGACGGAAGTTTTGTTCTCGGAGCGGCAATTTCAGCAGTTTTGGTAA
>JAISXS010000009.1 GCA_031270385.1 Puniceicoccales bacterium
AGTTTATGTGGATGAAAGTGGCATCGACAGGCATTTGCATAGGCGAAATGCCAGGTCAGTAAAGGGGAAGAAGGTGTTTGGTTTCGTGGCTGGGAAGAAATTTCAGCGGACGAACATCGTAGCTGGGTACGTCAATGGCAAGACCATTAGCGAGTGCGTCTATGATTGTACAACCGATGGTGAGGTCTTTAACGCCTGGGTGGAACAATCCCTCGTTGCATCATTGAAACCTTGGCAAGTGGTCGTTATGGATAACGTCGCCTTTCATAAGCATCCCAGGACGCGGAACGCCATCGAGGCCGCTGAATGCTCGCTAATTTACCTCCCTCCCTATTCTCCAGATTCCAATCCCGTCGAAAAATTTTGGGCTAACTCCAAGCGAAAACTTTCCTCCATCTCTTTGCATCCCTTGCCGATGCCATTTAATATGCTTTTCTCGAGTAAGATGACTATAGAATGCCCTTAGAGTGTGACAGCTATAGCCCTTTCACTTGAGAAGGGCGTCTCTTCTTTTGTGAAAGGGAAAATTGTCCCGCTAAGTATCGTTGGATAGGATGCCCTTGTCGAATGTGACAGCTATATAGGACGATTATAGAGGATGTGCTTTTCTCGGGGAAGACGACCATAGTCGCGATGATTTTCATCGCAGAATAAACGATGTTTTTTTCAAAAATACGTCTTCGCCGAGTGTGCGTCTTATCTTCTTTTCGACGACATCGCTGGATCCTTTTGTGAGACAGAAAAAACCGCTTCCGCTGCCTGTCAACATTGTACTTGCGCCAATATTTCGCAAATCGTGGCACAAGTTTGCCAAATTTTCATGGTCAGCAAAAAATATCTCTGCAAACGTGTTGAACAACGGCAATGTTCCTTTTTTGGAAATCGCTGCTTCACGCAACTCGAAAAATTTGTTCTCCGCCTCCTCCTTCGTTACGTACAAACGGCGAAAATTTTCACGCAATGCGGCATAGGCTTCGCTGGTGTTTACTGAAAATGGTGGCTTAAAAATTATCAGGTCGTAATTTTCGAGCGCGCTAGTCATTTTCTTGTCAATCGGCCAACAAACATCGCCGATTCCGCCAACGATGCTCGGTAATCCACGAATAAAAAATGGGCAATCCGCCCCGATTTCACCGCTGAGGACCTCTAATTCCGTCGCAGAGAAGATACCGCCGCAGATACGATTCACTTCACGCAACACAACCGCTCCGTTGCTGCTTCCTCCGCCGAATCCCGAACCGATTGGAATATTTTTTTTTACAAATATGCGAAAGTATTTGCCGATCAAAGTTTTACTCCGAAATAGGTCAATGGCCGTTTGAATCGAATTATTTTTCCAATCCGCCGAAATTCCATCGAAAAAAATTTCATCGCCCACGCTGGATGACGTGGAAATTTCTATAAAATCTCCAAAATTTAGCGCCACGTTGGTGGAGAAAATATCATGATACCCGTCATTTCTCTGCCCAAGAACGGCAAAAAATAAATTGATCTTTGCCGGCGAAAAAACTTTTGCAAAATTGTCTATTTCTTCCAGATTATAGTCGCTTTTAAACGGAACGTCAGCTGGGAATTTTTCCCGATTGCCGCAGCCAATAGGATTACCATGAAATTACGAATCGGAATAGTGGGTGCAACGGGAATTGTCGGATCCGAGCTTATAACGCTCATAGCTGAACGCGGGACTCCCGTTGGTACGCTTCGGCTGTTTGCATCTGAAAAATCCGGTGGGAAAAAAGTTCCATTTGGTGAGGATCTCGTGATCGTCGAAAAATTGGAGAGCCGCAAGTTGACGAATTTTGACTATCTTTTTTTCTGCTCCAACGAGGGCGTCAGCAGGGAATTTCTCCCGACTGCCGCAGCCAACGGCATTTGTTGCATAGATAATAGTGCTGCGTTTCGCGAACGCGGCGATGTCCCGCTCGTGGTTCCTGAAATCAATAGCCATGCTTTGGCGGAGCACAAAAATGTCATAGCGAATCCCAACTGTTCAACAATTATTACGCTAATGGCGATATTTCCGCTCCACGTGGCGTTTGGACTCAAAAAATTTTGTGCGACAACGTACCAAGCGGTGTCCGGAGTTGGTTGTTCCGGAATCGAAGCGCTTAACCGTGCCATTGACGGGAACCACGCCATGTCCGAGGAGATTTTCGGTGAGCAAATATTATTCAATGCCGTTCCGAAAGTGGGTAAATTTTTTGCCAATGGCTACACTTCAGAAGAGATGAAAATGCTCAATGAAAGCAGAAGAATTCTTGGCTTTCCGGATTTGCGGGTGTCATCGACGTGCGTGCGTATACCTGCGATGCGGGCACACTCAATCTCTGTCATAGCCGAGTTCGAACGGTCGTTTGATCTGTGTGTTGCGCAGAGAATTTTGAGGGAAAATGAACACGTTGACTATTTCCCAGGCACCTCATTTCCGAGTGCAATCGAGCGCACGAAAAAAGACAGGGTTGGCGTTGGCCGTCTCAGAGTTGACACATTTTTTGACAACGGTGCTACGATGTGGGTAGTTGGCGACCAAATAAGGAAAGGGGCCGCTTTGAATGCCTTGCAAATAATGGAACTCTTGGAATTTCAGAAATGCAAAAGCACTCCCATTCCACTTGTGGTACAAGATGTACGCGCAAAAACAATGCCTAGCAGCGGGTAGCGAGCTCACTTAGTATTTATAGCTATTTCGCCTGGGAAGGGCGTGCTTTTCTTTATAAAAAGGAGAACTCCCCCACCAGATATCGTTGGATAAGATGCCTTTGCTGAGTGTGACGGCTATATTGGTAATAATTTTGGATCCAAGGTTATAGCTGTTTCACTTGAGAGGGGCGTGCTTTTTTCCGCAAAAAGAAGAATTTTCCCGCCGAGTATAGCAGTTCCGGTTAAGAAAGGCACAAAAAGCATGGTAAAGTGCATCGCCGAGGGAAGCGAAAAGAGGCAAGATATCCCTGAGTTTTCGTTTGAGTTTAGCCCAAAATTTTTCGATGGGATTGGAATCTGGAGAATAGGGGGGA
>JAISXS010000013.1 GCA_031270385.1 Puniceicoccales bacterium
CTTGTTAGCTGCTGATTGGCGGGTTGTTGTACTGGAAATGGCGATATGTCCGTATGCGCCAAGGTATGCGTTAAAACATTCATATCCAGTTTTTCGTCCGTTGAAACCGGTACTGTTGGCTTCGGGTTAGTCGTTTCTTGTGCGGACGCAGCTAAACCACTTGTGATGTTTATGGGGTTATCTATATCACTCATGGGAGTCTTCTAACCAAAAACCTACAAGTCGGTCAAGCTTTTTGAGTGGTTTATCAAAAAAAATTCCAAATTTTCATATACCTATATAACCGTCCTACTTGACAAAAACATCCTATATAGTCATCTTCCTCGAGAAAAAGCACACTCCACATCCCAAAAAACGAGAGTTTTTTCGTTAAATATCGTTATGTAGAATGCTTTTCTCAAATAAGACAACTATAGATAAAATGCTTTTTTCAAGCAAGACGACTACAAACACAAACCCCACCACACGCAGCAACTAACCACGAAGTTATTTGGGCTCGCCGCAAATGAAAAGTGTAAACCCTGACCTAAGCGACTGGATTTTCTGGCTTCTCTTTGCTGAGCACAGCTACGAGATGGTCCAAAACTTTTCCTCGCAGGGCACGTCTCCTAACATCCGCCAATTTACTTCTATCTTTTACGACCTCGCTGGCGTACCTATCTGGATTTACCCTCTTTTCGTAGGCGTCCTGTAGTATCATTCGTTCGATGTCGTAGGAAAGTACTTCAATCTTTTCCTTAGCGGCAATTTTGTCCAGGGCTACGCTGAGCTTCGCACGCATCGTACCAAATGGCCTGACGCTGTTGAAAACTTCCTGGCTATTGGTTTCGACGTCGTCGTAACTGACCCCACGTGCCACCTGATCGTTTACAAAATTATTAATAATCGACGCAGACTCTTCATGCACTAAAGACTTTGGAACGTTCACATGGACCATCGCCGAAAGCTTCTCAACCAAATCTTTACGTCGATCAAATTTTGCTTGGTAAGTCTTTTGACTTGCGATGTTCGATCTGACCGTTTCGCGGAGTTCACCTTCGGATTTTGCCCCAATCATCTGCAGTATATCACTGGTCAATTCAGGGATGATACATTCGCGTATCTCGGTAATTTCGAGATCGTAGGAAATCGTCTGCCCGGCCAATCCTGGAATTTCGAATTTTTTTTCAAATGTTTGATAAATCGTCTTTCGATCCCCTGCTTTTACACCGACAATTCCGTCGGATACGGCCTGTATGCGATGAGAGTTCGTGCCGCCAGCTTCCTCCCACGTGTCAGTCTGCATTCCGTAAACATCCGGGATATCCACATCGTCCGTCACTGGACGTCCGCCCGGAAATTTCGCGGTGTATGTCAATTTGACAAAATCGCCGCTATTTGCTTCCCTGTCTACGGGGGTGTATTTCGCGTGCTGACGCAAAATGTTTTTAATCCAATCGTCTATCTCTCGCTCTTCCACCACAACATTAATCGGTTTGATGGGAATATTCCAATAGTCAGGAAGCTCAAATTCAGGAATTACGTCCACTTCGAGTGTGCAAACCATCCCATCGGCCACGTTCTCCCGCTTTACATTGGTAACAGCTACGATGTTTACCTCATTTCGTTTGGAATTTAAAAATTCCAACGATTTATCAACAATCACTGAGTGTAACCTGCTCTCCACGGCATCTGAGAATCTCGACAAAACCAGATTTTTCGGAACTTTTCCCCTTCTAAACCCTGGAATTGTGACCTCCCGGCAAAGACTACCAATCACAGTCTCCCTTTCAGCCGCAACTTCATCGGCATCGAACATGCACACGACATTCAATTGCGTATCACTAACATTTGTAATCTCATCTTTCACGGCCTACTTCCTTCAACCGGATTTAGGACTAAACAATCCAATCCGCTGGTCAATAATTTTTTGAAAACATTTTCAAAAAATACTTTTGCGAAATTCCGCGAAAAAATGACACTCCCGTGGCTACAATCGCTGGGATTATGCTGTACGAAAAACTAATCAAAAAAGTAAATTGTGACCTCATCAACTGCCTACTAGATTCGGAAATCATTGGATTGAAATTTGCCAATGAACTGAAAAAATTGGGCGAGGAAGAGACTAATTTTCGGCTTGTGAAAATTTTGGCTAATTTCGACGACAGTGAAAAAACACTAAACGCAGTTGGTATGGAAATTCTTGAAAGCGATATTTTATCAAGAAATATGAATGCCATAAGCTTCGTGGGTGAAAAATTTTCCGTAAACAACACCATCATTCCCGTTGAAATTAGCAACGATCACCTCATTATCGTCACGGCGGATCCGTTTGACACTGGGTTAATGGATAGTCTCCGCCATAGGTTTTCGTGCCGAATCACGTTCAAATTGACGTATTTTAGGAGAATTTTAGATTTCTGGGGAAAGACGTCCCGGACGAGACTCGTGACCAGCGGGCCGAACGATGCTAACTTTACGGATGTGGCGGCAAGATCCGTGGAACCGATTTCATTGGAAGGATTTTTCGAAAATCTGTTGGAAGAAGCCGTCCGAGAACGGGCATCAGACATCCACTTGGAAAATTTTCGCGATGAGATGCGATTAAGGATCCGCGTTGATGGCAGATTGCACGTGGTGAAAACGGTAAACAAGGTACTTGCCAAGGCGGTAGTTGCAAAAATAAAAATCAGATCGCGCGCGAAAGTCGACGAAATACGATTACCGCAGGATAGGCGTGTGCGCGTAAAAATTTGCGAAAAAAACTATGACCTCCGCGTATCGATTTTGCCGACCATCCACGGTGAAAACATAGCAATTAGGATATTTGACCAGGGGGATAATGATTTTTGTCTGGATAGCATAGGATTGTTTCCCGAACAGCGACAACTACTGAACGCCATGATTGGAACAAAAAATGGCCTCATATTGCTGTGTGGGCCGACTGGATGCGGGAAGACGACGACGTTGTACACAATTTTAAAGAAAATTTCATCTCCGGAAAAGAAAGTTGTGACAATTGAGGACCCAATAGAATATCGTTTGGATGGCATAAATCAGGTTCCGGTAAATGATGAAATTGGATTGTCCTTCGCGTCAATTTTGCGGTCTGTCCTGCGCCAATCGCCAAATGTTATAATGGTTGGTGAAATTAGGGACTGGGAAACGGCGGAACTTGCAATTCAAGCGGCATTAACTGGACATTTGGTGTTTAGCACCGTTCACTGCAGCGATTCAGTCGGTTCAATCAGGCGATTGCTTGATTTTAAAATTTCTGAACATCTCATCAAAAGCTGCCTCCGCGGAGCGATTTCGCAGAAACTCCTACGCAGGCCATGCAAATCGTGTATGAGCCTGCGTAAGGCATCCACCGGGGAAACAGCGTTGCTTCGAAAATTTCGAAAAGAAGAAATGGCGGCAAAAATTCCAGAACTTCATGGCTGCGAAAAATGTTCCCAGCGAGGATATAGCGGCCGCATCGCCGCATTCGATTTCCTGATAAGCGAAGAATTGATTGCGGACATCCCAACCTTTACGGCGAAAAAATGCGTAATCTTTGACGATTTCGTGCACGCGGAAACGTTTGTCGACAGCGCCACGAGATTGTTGGAAGGGCATGAGGTTGTTTTCGAAGACGTGTGCACAACGCTGCTGTAAATTTATATATAGCTGTCACACCCGACAAGGGCATCATATCCAACGATACTCGGCGGGCAGAATTTTCCTGTTTGCAAAGGAAAGTACGCCCTTTTCAGATGAAACAGCTATAGTCATCTTACTCGAGAAAAACACCCCCATAAAAACCGAAATTCCTCCGTTAAATATCGTTAAGCAAAATGCTTTTCTCAAGCAAGATGACCGTAATTGCCGCACTTGAAAAATACACAAACAGAGAGAAGGTGCACACAACGGATTTTGAGACGGCATTTTGTAGATGGGACGAGTGAAATGTTCGAGAAAGCATTGCGATATAGTCATCTTACTCGAGAAAAGCATACCCTCTATTCCAAAAAACGAAAATCTTTCCGCTAAGATAGAATGCTTTTCCCAAGCAAGACAACTATATCAATCCAATCGAAAAGTTTTTGGCCAGTCTCAATACCGAAACAGACGCTTGTAAGATGGTGTGATTTTC
>JAISXS010000027.1 GCA_031270385.1 Puniceicoccales bacterium
CTTCGCTCTGTGATTCTCGAAATACTTTACTACCTTTTCCCTCAGATCCTTCGAATAGTACATCTCGCTCTTACCTACTATATTTTTAAACGCCCTCGTCAAGGGGAATTGCTATAGTCGTCTTACTTGCTAAAAGCATTCTAGTGCAACGACGCACCAGCGAGAAATTCATGCTTTTGCGGAAAGAATAATATGCTCTTTTCGGGGAAGATGACTATAGTCATTTTACTCGATGAAGGCATTTCGTCCAACGATATAGCTGTTTCATCTGAGAAGGGCATGCTTCCCTTTATGAAAAAGAAAAACTTTCCGCCAAGTACCGTTGGATAAAATACCCTTGTCGAATGTAACAGCTATATTTGGCGGTGAAATTTCCGTTTTTATGAAAAAACAATATCCCCTTCTCAGGTAAGATGACTATATTGTTTGTGTGGAAATTACTGATCACAAGAAAGTATAGCTTCAATTTGCCATGTCTCCGCATGATCATCGCCGACTGTTTCGACAGTATCCTTTGCCTTTTTCCCGAGCAGCGCCTGCGCGATGCTTGTTTTGTAGGAAATTATATTCTTCACCGGATCGCTGTCCCATGCCCCGAGGATAACATATTCTGTGATTTCCCCTGATGTGACATGCCTGAGTCGCACTCTCGATCCGATCGAAACCATTGATGTGTCAACGGAAGAAAAATCCACAACTTGTGCCAATCTTATCTCCTCCTCGAGTTGTGATTTTCTGGATAATAGGGTTTCTTGGTCTTGTCTGGCCATTTTGTATTCAGAATTTTCGCAAAAATCTCCGTGTTCCCTGGCAATTTCGATTGCCTTTTTGTTCGCAGGAATCTTTTCTTTGACGAGAATCTCGTATTCTTTTTTCTTCGATTCCAAGCTGGCCAACGAAACTTTCAAGGAAGCGTCCTGCGGCAATTTTGCTTTGCTGGCGCTCAAAATGAGTTCCTGTATACCCGGGTATATGGCGATAAACCTGGCGAGTAGTGATTTTTTTGACAGATTGTCTATCCCTTGATTGATGAGCAATGTTTGTGCCAGATCGCCGACGACGTCCTCCGTCGCATTCGTCAGTAAGTCACGAATTAATGTTCTGTCGCTACATAGAAGTTCAACGAGGGGAATTTTTTTTAATTTTCCAGAACCCGCCAATGCCTCATTGTCTATAGCCCAGAATATGGCCCTGAGAAGCTCCGGTGACATTAGTTCCGTGAGAAATATTCCTTCAAACTTTTTTGCGTGTCTATTTTTCACTATCCAACGCAGCAACGCTGCTCGCAGACTCTTTTCCTTTAGCCATTTTAAAAATGTTTTAGCCATGAGATCCTCACATCCAGCATCCTTTAGAAAGTAAATACATTCGCTGGTCAGCTTGTCATTGCAATTTCTTAGTATCCCGAGGCACAATTTGTCCCATTCATCTGGAAATACCCTTGTGAGGAGCTCGAGGAATATTGCATAGTATCGTGGCTGTAGGCTGTCGCAGACCTTTGCTAAGTTTGAATACTCAGCAATCATGGTCTCCAACTTCGGTGACAACGAATCTATGTTTACGCCAACCAATTTTGCTAGCTCATCCCTGACGGCACACGCCTGAAATCTATCGGCAATTCCCATTTTTTTCGTCTTCGACGCGCACATTTCAGATAGTTTTTCAACAACTTGCACGCCGAAATTTTGCAACGAGTGGTCAGCCTTAATGAGTGCGACGAATTTTCCGCCAATATCGGTTTTTTTCGCCACATCACGCGTCGATTCGAACTGCTGCATCAATTGTTTTTCTTCGGGAATTGGTTTGTCGCATAGGCTTAGAAACGTTACATTTCCCTCAACCAGGTTCAATCTTGGTTCCCTGACTATCAATTTTTTAGTCACGTTCCACCATCTCCTGAAATTTTTTTCTTCGACTATTTTTCCGAACGTCTTTTCTATGTCGCCAAGGGAAGCGCGACGATCTGGAAATTTTTCTAAAAATTCCACCAGTAATGAGACAGAAGATTTTTTCGTTTTCTGTCGTATTTCGTCTGGATTCCTATGAAACCTTATTAGCATGTCGTCATCTGGCAAAATTTCCAATTTTTTGACACAAAAAACCGGATCCATCAGCTTCACATCGCTACCACCGAAGTCGACGGCAAGTCGTGTTTTTTCCCTGTCATAGCCCTTTAACTGGCCAATGCCAAAGGACCTGTGGACACAATACGCCCCGGGAATCATTTTTTCGAATGTATTGCGTAATTTTTTCAATGCAAAATCACGGCCAATCAAATCTTCTACGTCCTTCTTTTCCACGGCAAAAACCTTTGTAAAAAGTCAAATCAATACGCACACACGCCCACGACTTGCATCGCACCACGTACACACGCCATATATGTTATGACTAAAAATTCGTGCCGTTGTCAAGCTTTTTCACAAACAAGTCATATCGCATTAAATCGGAAAGATATCGGCTTCTGTCTTCCGGCGGTGAAAGTGTCGAGTTTTTGCAGCAAAAGTCTGATACAATGCGGAGTTTAAAAGCTATTTTGGGAATTGCAGTATTTTGGGAATTGCAGTAGTTGTTTTTTTCGATTTGCATAGCTGGATTGATGGTATCTGTTAGAATAGACGGTGTAGTGGTTTCGGTTCCGGAGGGGACGACAATTTTGGGGGCGGCTGCGAACGTCGGCGTCAAAATTCCGGCGCTGTGTAAGCATAAGGACCTACCGCCGACCGCATCCTGTGGTCTGTGTATCGTAAAGATAGTTGGTAATGGGAGGATTTGCAAAGCATGTTGTACGAAAATTAGTGATGGAATGGATGTTGTCACTGATGATCCGAAAATCGTTGCTGAGAGGAGGTCAATTTTTGAGTCGGTGGTTTCAAATCATTCGAATTCTTGTCAACTGTGTGTGCGCGATGGTTGCTGCGAATTACAAAATTTGGCGGCAGATCTTGGGATGGACAGAAACAATTTCGCACACTGTCCGAAAAATTCGCCAAAAGATGTTTCGACCGATGCCATAGAATTCGACCATTCGAAGTGTGTAAAATGCAGGCGCTGCGTGCTCATATGCCAAAAAATGCAAGGAGTGCGGGCGCTAACATACAAACGCAGTGGCGATGGCGAGGCCATTGTTCCAGTCGGTGGCGATTCGCTGGCAAAATCGCCGTGCGTCAGATGCGGACAATGTGCGCTCCATTGCCCAACGGGTGCGATCGTAGAAAAAGACGATGTTCCGGCTGTTCTCGAAAAACTGAGTGGCAGCAAAAATTTTTGTACGGTACAAATTGCTCCCTCCGTTCGCGTTTCAATCGGCGATGCCTTCGGATTGCCGATTGGGACAAATTGCACCGAAAAATTGTACACTGCAATGCGAATGCTTGGGTTCAAGGCCGTCTTCGACACAAATTTTTCCGCGGATTTGACGGTAATGGAGGAGGCAGCGGAATTCGTAGAACGTTTTGTTTCCGGACGCGGAGAGCTTCCGATGATGACGTCGTGCTGCCCAGCGTGGGTCGATTACGTGGAAAAATTTTATCCAGACCTTTGTGAAAACCTTTCAACGGCAAAGTCCCCGCAGCAAATGCTTGGAGTGATGGCGAAGACATACTTTGCGAAGGCGAGGAATATCGATCCTGGCACTATGGTGCAGGTTTCAGCTATGCCGTGTACTGCGAAGAAATACGAATTGCGGCGCAATGAAAAAATGTCCGCGTCGGGGTATATGGACGTTGACATCAGCATAACCACGCGCGAGCTGGCACGGTTGATGAAGATGGCCGGAATAGATTTCGCAAATCTACCGGATGGGTCCGTTGATTCAATTTTAGGAGAATATTCCGGTGCTGGTGCGATCTTTGGCACAAGCGGTGGTGTGATGGAAGCAGCCCTGCGAACGGCGCATTTCAACCTCAGCGGAATGAGTGTGTTTGGTGAGGCGATTGAGATGGAAAATATACGCGGTATGAGTGGTCTTCGCAGGGCAACCGTTTTAATGAATGGCAAGGAAGTCAGGGTGGCGATGGTACACGGCCTCGGAAATGCGCCGGAAATTTTGGATGAGGTGCTTTCTGCCAAAAAAAGCGGTGCAGCAATTCCATATCACTTCATCGAGGTGATGGCGTGTCGAGGCGGGTGCCTGGGAGGTGGTGGGCAACCCTACGGAATATGCGATGAAATTCGCCAAAAGCGTCGCGATGGCCTATATTCAGACGATCGAATGCGGAGCAGGCGCTGCGCCCATGATAATCCGGAGATCAAGGAGGTTTATAAAAACTTCCTCGGTATGCCTCTGAGTGAAATCGCCCACAAATTGTTGCATGTGTAACTTTGTTGCGGGTTTCTATTTTGATTGTGCTGTTTTTACTTTGGCTGTATTTCCTGCTTGACGATGGTCTGTTTTGGCTCCAAAACTTGGAGATCTTCGTGGCGTAGACCGGAAATAAACATTTCGACGGCCATCATGACAAGAATGATTCCTGTCAATTTATAGCTCAATTTCAACACGCTTGGAGTGAGCCATTTCGCGCCGTGTGCGCAGAATATCAGCATAAAATATATGGATAGTGCTACCAATGTTAGCGCACCCAACCCGATAAATTTTTGCAAAGTTCCGCAGGCTTCATCTTGAAGTATTATTATTGTTGTGATGCTGCATGGACCGCAAATTACGGGGATCCCTATCGGCGTTACGGCGATATCCGATGCCACTATCCTGCTTTTCTTTCCAGCTTCATGGGCAATTTCATCCCCACCGTCCTGCTCGCCGACATCCTTTGCATTGAGCATTGACAATGCCATTAAAAAAATGATTATGCCGCCACCGACGTAGAGCGCCCCTATAGTTATGCCGAACAGTTCAAAAATTTTGCGACCGGTCAGTGCGAACGCCAACATTGCAAAATACGCGACCGCGCTTCCCATCTTTGCCGCCTTCATGCGCTCGTTTTTCGAAAGTGGAGCGGTCGCGCTTATGAATAAGGCGATCACCGCCAGTGGACTGATCAGGGTGAACAGTTTAATGAAATATTTTGTAAAATATTCAAAATTTGATTGCAATATATCTGTCGGCATAGCGATCCCCCACGCACAACAAGGATGTATTATAAGCTTAATAGTCAAGCTTTCTCGGACGAAATTTACGTTTTTGGCGAAATTATGAGATGGCGTCGTGGGCTGCGTGCCACGGAAGGGTGGCGCATTTTATTCGCATTGGAAATTTTTTCACGCCCACAAGGGCGCCGACTTCTCCATACCGTTCAAGTACGCTATCCTCTTCGTCCGTCGATGAATCTCCAAGGAACGAACATATGTCTACTATAATTTTTTCGGCTTTTGACTTGTCCAATCCCGTCAAAAGGCACGTCATCAGTGACGCGCTTGCCTGTGAGATAGCGCAACCCTCGCCGTCGAATGTAATACGTTTGATTGTTCCATTTTTCATTTCGACGAACACAGTTACATCATCCCCGCATGATGGGCTATATCCGTTGGCAGCCTTTGCCGGAGACGGCAACCTACACTTGTTTCGCGGATATCGATTGTGGTCCATTATTATTTCCTGGTATAACTCGTTTAGGGAAGTATCCATCTTTCAACCAAAATCTTGACATCCGCCGCATTTGCAATTCAAGGGTAGCGATAATGAATTTTTCTGGAAAAGCAAAAAATATTCTGTCCGCCGTTTTGGACTGTCTTTTCCCGAGGTGCTGTACGATCTGTGGTAAAAGAGTAGATGTGAAAGAGTATTGCAATTTGTGCTCATTTTGTGCTGCGCGAATTCCGTGGCTAAGAGGTCCACGATGTCGCCTTTGTTCGCGTTCCATGGGCAGTGTTCCACTTTTCGGAGACGAAGGTTTGCTGTGTGATAAGTGCAAGTCGAGTATGCCGTGTTTCAAGAGTTACATGGCATGCTGGTCGCACAATGGTATTGGCAGGAGTATAGTTCTTGCCCTAAAGTACGGTAGTGCGGATTTTTTGAAAAATGATATAGTTGCTCTGTTGGAAAATAATTGCAGTGAAGTGTGTCAATTTGCGTCGAATTCCGTGCTTGTTCCAGTTCCTATGCACTATTTTCGTCGCGTGGGACGGGGATACAACCAGGCAGAGGTCATCTGCGAGGCGATTTTAAAAATTGCGAATGAATCGACGATCGTAAGTATGCTGACTAGCAGGCGCAAGAAATCGCAGACGAAACTTGCTGGAAGGGATCGGCTGTTGAATATAAAAAATGTGTTTGAGTGTTCTTCTGTGGGTGTTGCGAAGAATTCCAGGATTGTCTTGGTCGACGACGTTTTTACGACTGGAGCTACTGCTAGGGAATGTTGCCACGTCTTACATGACGCAGGATTCGATGATTTACACGTGTTAACTTTGTCCCACGGTTGAAGATGGCACTGTTTAGTAAGCCAAAATATTCGACGATCTCAGCGAAACGCAAGGATATCCCCAAGGGCGTCTGGACGAAGTGTCCCATAAGTGGCGAGACAGTTTACAATCGTGATTTGGAAAAAAATTTTATGGTTGTTCCAAAAAGTGGGTACCATTTTCCATTGCAGGCGGACAAGCGCATTGAACTTCTGTGCGATGATGGTACGTTCCGCGAGATGTGGGACGATTTGGAAACCGTCGATCCGTTGGGATTCGGTGGTGAGGTGTCATACCTTGAGAAGCTGGCGAAAAATCGTGAAAAGACTGGCATGCGAGAAGCTGTAATTTCCGGATGTGCCGAATTGAATGGCATTCCAATTGCGATTTCCGTGATGGACTTCCGTTTTTTGGGTGCGAGCATGGGGTCCGTTGTTGGTGAAAAAATTACGCGTACCATAGAATTGGGCGTTGAAAAAAATTTTCCCGTGATCCTGGTTTGTGCTTCTGGCGGTGCCCGGATGTACGAAGGAATTTTAAGTTTGATGCAAATGGCAAAGACTTCGGCCGCATTGGCGAAGCTGAGGGAAGCTAATGGTTTGTATGTTTCCGTTCTTACAAATCCGACGATGGCAGGTGTCATGGCGAGTTTTGCATCCCTTGGAGATATAATAATTGCTGAGCCGGGAGCATTGATCGGGTTTGCTGGGCCACGGGTAATAAAAGAAACTGTGCACCAGGACCTACCAAAGGGGTTTCAAACGGCGGAATTTTTGTTGGAACATGGCCTGATAGACCAGATCGTCAATAGGTTGGAGTTGAAGTGTAGATTGGGAAATTTTTTAAAATTTTTTGGATATCATCCGGGTCGCCCCAATGAAAAACGGTCACGTCGTTGGAAGTTTGGTATTAGATGATCTTGTGGTTGGAATGGAAAACTTCCGCACATTTGGAGGTGTTCCAGTCTATCAAATAGCGTTTGATTCCAGAGAGATAGAACGGCGGAACGACGGTTCTGGTGCGTTATTTTTCGCATTGCCCGGATCAAACACGGATGGCCACAATTTGATCGGCGACGTTTTGGCAAAAAACTCGTATTCGGTGGTAATTTCAGAACGTGACCTTACAAAATTCTGTGAACGGAGTATTCAAGTCAGCGACATTCGGACGACAATGGCGATCGCAGCGAGAAAATTTACGGATTTTCCCGATAAAAAATTGAAAGTAATCGCTATAACGGGCACCGACGGTAAGACGACAACGGCGTACCTGTGCCGCGCAATGCTGAGTAGAATGGGCAAAACGGCCATGTTCGGGACAGTTGAATGCGACATCGGTGGAAAAATCGAAAGTTGCCCAAACACAACCCCAGCGGCTATAACGCTGTTTAAAATGATTAATCGTGCAGTGGCAAATGGGTGCAAAAATCTGGCCTTAGAAGTCAGTTCCCACGGCATTGAGGAGAGACGGGCTTATGGGCTGGACGTTGACGTGGCGATTTTTACCAATTTATCCTCGGAACATCTAGATTTTCATAAAACAATTGGAAGCTACTTCGTCACCAAAATGAAGCTCTTCAATGGCGCCAACGGCTGTTTGCCGAAATTTTCCGCGGTAAATATTGACGATACCCATGGTAGAGGACTGTTTAGTTTGCTGAAGGACAGCGGTAGAAAAGTTTTTTCGTTTGGATTTTCCCCAGGTGCAGATTTTAAAATATGCAACGTCGAAAAAAATGACATCACTGGTTCGGCGTTTGAAATCTTGGCCGATGGGTCGGTTTATAAATTTTCATCACCAATGTTTGGTGCCCATAATTTGGTCAACGTTGCCGCTGCCTTTACGGCTTGTGCGATGATTTACGGTTGTCGGAGGGAGTTTATCGAAGCAGTTGGAGAGTTTGCAAGCGTTCCAGGTCGCCTGGAAAGGGTGAATTTAGCAAACGGCGTGATTGCCTTTGTCGATTACGCTCATACGCCACGGGCGCTTGAAGTTGTCCTTGGGGTACTGAGTGCGTCGAAAAAGGGGAAACTGATAGCAGTTTTTGGATGCGGAGGGGATCGTGACGCCGACAAACGCGCACCGATGACGAAAGTTGCCAACGAAATATCTGATTTCGCCATCGCAACGTCGGACAATCCACGCAACGAGCCCCAGGAAAACATTTTTAGTGACATGGCACGCGGCGTTGTGGATGGGAAAAAAATAGTGTTCATCGCGGACAGGAAGGAAGCAATTTCCCGTGCACTATTACTTGCGGAAGCGGGCGATGTAGTCCTTGTCGCCGGGAAAGGTCATGAACCATACCAGATAATCGATGGCAAAATACTGGACTTCGATGACAGAAAAATTCTAGAGTCAGTTAGCTTGCGGCTAGAAAAATCACGGCGTCGTATGGGAAAGGACGGCGACGGTATGTAGCGATTGACAGGTATAGCTGTTTCGCTCAAAAAGGGCGTGTTTTTATTTACAGAAAGAAAAATTTCTCCGACAAGTGTCGTTGGATTTTTTTTAAGATGCCCTTGTCGAATGTAACAGTTATAAATCGCTTGCCAGGCTGGGCTTTAAGCGAGTTTTCGTTTTGACATTTCGTTGCTGCATGCTTCAATAAACTTTACCGTGAGTGTGAATTCGCGATTTTTTTCGTCTGGAAACTGAATTCCGTCACCGTGTTTTTCCAGGATTGCCGCCAATTCCAGGTCGGATAGTTGCTCTGCTACCTCTTTCATTTTTGCCGCAATTTCCTCCGTGTTTTGCCCATCCATGTCATCTACTGAAAATAATTCAATATTGACGACGCCATTTCCATAGTTGCGTACCCATTCCTTCGTCCATGCTTCCGACATCATTTGCGCTTCTTTTATTTCGGCGTTACCTGCATTGAAGCTCATCGTCGTAAGTTCGCCGTGGGCAACTGGCATTATTTGTCCGAGACTATTCAATCGCCTTTCTTCCGCTTCGCTATTTTTTGCAACATTCGCGTGGGCAAACATGTTTGCAATCGGTGTTAACAATGGACTGGGTCGTGTCCGGAATCCTCCTTTGGAGCTTTCTCCGCGGTATGCGGCTCCTCCATTGTCAAATACACACATCAGGGATTTTTGTTGCTGTAATTGTGTTTTCGTTGATGGAATGCCTTTTTCGGATGTATCGCATGTGTCTACGAAGGTTTCAATTGGAGAGTTCGACCCTATTCCGCCGTCACGCAGTGGCAGTATTTTGTTCCTGTACTTATCGTCGTTATACTTTCCTCCGAACCGGGAAACATCCATCTGAACGGGCCGAAATACAACTGGAAACGACATCGATATCCGTCCAGCGTAGGCTATTGGCATATCCGGAGTATTTTCAACGTTAAAATAAAGTGTTTCCCTATTGGAACTGTTCCAGCCCGTCACTGTCAATAATTTGAAATTCTTAGGCGCAATTTTGTTCATTATGCGAAGGTCGTTGAACGTTACCATGCCACCCTCTTCTCTAGCGGTGAGCTTCAGTTCCTTTAGGTGGAGCAGGCGAGTTTTCTCAGCGTCGTTTAGGTCTTTGAAACTTTCGATGTCCTTGTTTTCTAAGAAATTCGATATTCTCTTGGCACTTTCCAAATCTAGTGTTTTAACTATTCCAGCTGCGGATTGTATCAGTTTTTGATTAACAAAGATGCCGATGACGAAATTGACAAGTGCAGATATACCGCCGATCGATATCTTTTCTATTATTCTGATTACTATAAAGTTGTGCGCGGGCCTGAACATATTTTCTATTTCATGGCCGGGTTTGTAAATTTCACTTTTTTTTACTTCGTCGAGGCTGACACCCTGTGCGCTTTGAATTTCCTTGCTCAGACCATCCATGCTGTCCGGATCAACTCCAATTGCGACAGCGACGGCGCATAGTGCCCCAACAGAGCTGCCGGCTACTCGCTTTAAATGATCTAGTTGACCGCTGTTTTGCAGTGTTTTTATCATGGGAGAATAGCCAAATCCCTTGCCTCCGCCGCCCTGGAGGGCGAGGTTTTCTATTACAGACTCCTTTTGGAGAACGACTTTTCCGTCTTCTCTTATGATCAGTTTTGGGATTTGTGGTGTCCCGTTGTTCTGCTGTGAGCAGCATTGTACTATGTCATTGATTTCAGCGTCCATGCGTATCATTCGAATGCGTGTGCTAGTTTTAACAAGATCGCCTTCGAATATTTTATTGGCAAGATTCTTTAGCCTTAGTCGCTGGTCGTCAAACTGTTGGTTTGGAAATTTAACATTTGCCGAAGTAAGTCTGGCGGCAAGGACCTTTTCGGCACATTCCAGAAAATGTTCTTTGGACGAGGCTAGTTTGCTAATCTCTTCGCATATTTCCTGCCCCATGTTGGCACTCACGGCTGCATTGTCCCATTCGCTAACTAATTTGATTACATCGCGACTGTTAATTTCTTTTTTGTTGGTCAGTTGTTCGCAATGATTCTGGTTATCCGACTTGCCGACGTGAATTTTTCTTGACAACACGCTGCTCTCTAGACTGTTCAACTTGCTCGAACTATCAGTTGATTGGTTCCCCACTACCAAAGACATGGGGCAATTGTGCTAATTTTAAACAAAATTGCGATAGTCATATCAGCAAAATCAAGAAACTTTAAAAAAAATACGGCAAACAATCGCTTGCAAGGGCAGGCGCAAAAATTTAAATGTGCGGCAGGGCATGTAATGAAGAGTGGAGGTTTTTGCACTTGCGATGCCAACGAAGCGGTGGCAGATGTAGCCTATAGGTTGAGCGAGGTCGTAGCAATCTATCCGATCACACCATCGTCGCCAATGGCAGAGCACTGCGATGAATGGGCAACGGCAGGGAGGAAAAATCTCATGGGCATCGTCCCGTCGATATGGGAAATGCAATCCGAAGGCGGTGCAGCCGGCGCAATACACGGCGCACTCCAATGCGGAGCGCTGGCTACGACGTTTACAGCGTCCCAAGGTTTATTGCTAATGATTCCGAATATGTACAAAATTGCGGGTGAATTGATGGCATTTACCATGCACGTGACGGCGAGAAGTTTAGCAACTCATGGGTTATCGATCTTCGGGGATCATTCCGATGTAATGGCATGCCGACAAACTGGGTTTGCAATGCTTGCATCTGGCTCTGTGCAGGAGGCGCACGACATGGCATGTATTGCCCATGCGGCCACACTGGAAACGCGCATACCATTTTTGCATTTCTTCGATGGCTTTAGGACTTCCCATGAAGTAAATACTTTTCGGTATGTTAGCGATGAAATTTTATCAGAGCTTGTGGATGAAAAACTAGTGTGGGAGCATCGAAGTCGCTCGCTGTCGCCGGATAATCCCTTCATCCGCGGCACTGCGCAAAATCCCGACGTCTATTTCCAAGGTCGGGAAAGGGGGAATGGGTTTTATGATCGAGCGCCGAATACCATCGAAAAGCTGATGGAAAAGTTTGGAAATTTGACCGGAAGAAATTACAAGCCATTCGATTTTTACGGCGTCGACGATGCGGAACGAGTAGTTGTTGCAATGGGATCTTCCTGCAAAACTCTGGTGAAAGCCGTGGATTACCTCCGTAAAAATGGCGAAAAAATTGGTTTGGTGAGTGTGCGTCTTTACCGCCCATTTTCCGCGAAGCATTTTGTTGATATTTTGCCAAAATCGGTCAAAAAGATTGCTGTTTTGGATAGGACAAAGGAGCCGGGATCCGTTGGCGAACCACTGTTTTTGGATATTGTAGCAGCGTTGGATGACGCAAAGGCAAGAAATCTCATCGATAAAGGCCTGAAATTTACGGTGATAGGTGGACGCTATGGCCTTGGATCCAAGGAATTTTCACCGGCTATGGCAAAGGCAGTTTTCGATGAACTGCAAAAAGATATACCGAAAAAGCATTTTACAATTGGCATCGACGATGACGTTTCCCACACTTCCATCGACTATGACAAAAATTTCATGATCGTGGACAAAGATTTGTTTGAGGCGGTATTTTTCGGTCTAGGAGCAGATGGTACCGTCGGTGCGAACAAAAATACGATAAAAATCATCGGGAATGAAACGGAAAACCATGTCCAAGCGTATTTTGTCTACGATTCGAAAAAATCAGGCGCTATGACTGTATCGCATCTGCGATTTGGCCCAAATTTGATCGAAGAGCCGTATTTGGTAAGCAAAGCAAATTTCGTCGCTTGCCACCAGTATTCGTTTTTGAGTAGATACGATGTCTTGGAATATGCTCGCCCGGGTGCAATTTTTTTGCTAAATGCACCCTATGCCAAGGAAAATTTATGGCAACACTTGCCGAGAGAGGTTCAGGGTGCAATTCGGCAGCTGAATTTGGAAGTATACGCCATCGATGCCTATGAAGTTGCGAAAAAAGCCGGCATTGGCGGGCGGACGAATACAATAATGCAGACGTGTTTCTTTGCGATTTCGGGAATTTTGCCGCGAGATGAGGCGATTGCAAAAGTGAAAGATGCCATCCAAAAAACCTACGTGGCAAAGGGAGAGACAGTCGTGCGAAAGAATTTTGCTGCCGTGGAAGCAACGCTGGAGCACTTGTACAAACTTGACACCAACGGACCAATTAGCGGTAGTCCGCGGAAAGACATTGTTTTCGGCAAAGCTCCGGATTTTGTAAAAAATGTTACGGCAAAAATGATGGCGAACCACGGGGATACTTTGCCGGTGAGTGCATTTCCGGTGGACGGAACATGGCCATTGGGAACGACGCGGTGGGAAAAACGAAACATCTCTCAAGAGATTCCGCTGTGGGACTCGAAAATATGCATACAGTGCAACAAATGCGCGGCCGTTTGCCCGCACGGTGCCATACGATCAAAGTTTTATCCAGCTGATTTGTTGGGTGGTGCTCCAGAGACTTTCCGATCCGTTGATTTCCGATCGAAGGACAATCCGCACTGTAAATTTTCCATACAGGTCGCTCCAGAGGATTGCACCGGCTGTGGGTTGTGCATAGAGGTGTGTCCGGCAAGTGGCAGGACCGGCGAAACGGTAAAAGCGCTTGGATTTGTAGCCCATGGAAGTACTACCGAGGAAGAAAGGAAAAATTACGATTTTTTTCTGTCTTTGCCAGATCCGGATCCGAAAAAACTAGGATCTGATTTGAAATCTATCCAGTTCAAACGGCCACTTTTCGAATATTCCGGCGCGTGCGCCGGCTGCGGAGAGACTCCGTATTTGAAATTATTGACGCAAATGTTTGGCGACAGGCTGTTAATTGCGAACGCAACTGGATGTTCTTCCATATATGGTGGTAACTTGCCGACGACTCCATACTGCACGGACGCCGACGGCAGAGGCCCGGCGTGGGCAAATTCACTGTTCGAAGATAATGCGGAATTCGGCTTCGGCATGCGTTTGGCAATAGACCAAAAGCGCAATATTTGTAGAAAGCTTCTGACATCAATGGCGGAAAAGATTGGTGAAAACTTTGTGCACGATCTCCTCGCATCACACCAATCAAACGACACAGAAGTAGCGGAACAGCGAAGACGCGTTGAAAAATTGCGAGATGTATTGGGGACTATTGGTGGATCCGATGCGGGAGTTTTGTCGCAACTCGCAGATTCTTTGGTGGAAAAATCGATTTGGATAATCGGTGGCGATGGATGGGCTTATGACATCGGCTATGGCGGCCTTGACCATGTCCTTGCCAGTGGAAAAAATGTTAATGTTTTAGTGCTTGATACGGAGGTCTATTCCAATACCGGAGGGCAGCAATCGAAGGCAACACCGACCGGCGCCATCGCGAAGTTTGCAGCCGGAGGGAAGGATATGCCGAAAAAAAATTTGGGCCTTTTAGCTGTAACATACGGAAACGTTTACGTTGCACAGGTATCATTTGGTGCGAGGGACACGCATACCGCACAAGCGTTCCGCGAAGCAGAATCTTACAATGGGCCGTCTCTTGTGATCGCCTATTCGCCGTGCATTGCTCACGGCTACAATCTTCGCAATGGACTGGATCAGCAAAAAAGAGCGGTCGATTGCGGTTATTGGCCACTATTTCGCTACGATCCTCGCAAGAGGGAAGCTGAGTTACCGTTTATGTTAGATTCCAGGGAGCAAAGTTTGCCACTCCGGGAGTGCATGACTTCAGAAAACAGGTTTCGCGCACTTATGGATAAGGATTCTGGGCGTGCCGACGCGTTGATAGCGATTGGGGAAGCAAATATTAAATCCCGCTATGCGTTTTACAAAATCTTGGCGAACAATAATTTGTGGCGTTAGCTGAAATTTTTCAAAATTCATACTTTTTTGTTTTATTCTTGACATACTGTGCCGTCACTGCATAATCCACTCTAGTCTCGCAGCTGGGGGGTAAAAAATGTGTGATGCAATAAATGATGTCAGGATAGAAGTGATTTCTGGCGCTGCCGATAGTTTTATAAGTGAGTTGCCGCCGGAGGTAAGCAGAAGTGCTGATGGAGACACCATTTCTAAATTTGTTAAGAAACTTTCGGTCGTCGTGTCTGCGGCGCGGCTGCAAGGAAACACTCTCGTTCTGGAGGTTGGTAGTGTCAAGACAAAGCGTGCGCTGTCTTCGAGGGGTACGGTTGCCCTTAGTGCGGCCAATAAGCTGGAGGTTGTAGCATCAATTGTGTCTCTTGGTGAAGGGATATTTAAGTTGTTTACCGCGGACAAAGCATCTGCCATGCCGTACATTTCCGCCGGCATAGTGGGACTCTTTAATTTTGCTAAAGAAAAAATTGTTGATCTGATGAAAAGCTAGGTTTGAATACAGGGTTAGGTTGGTATGAGCAACGCGTCTCAAGGTGTCGATGGATTTACGAAAAATGAAATAGTTTTCGGTCGAGGTGCGTCTAAAACAGATAAACCGAGTGTGGAGGATCGCAGTTTGTTTGTTTATCATAATCAGGCCGTGCTTGTTTACGCGGATAGCCATAATGGAGAAATTAAAAATAGCACGACATCGAAACCTAAGCGTGCCAGTAGTGTTGAATCGGCGACGACTTTCAACAACATTGCTCCATACGAGTTCTCGGATGGAAGTGAGGTTGGTCGTCGCAAGTTGAGCAAGAGGGCCGCTAAAAATGTAGAAAGAGCGAAGACACTTGAGTTTATTGGTGGCCTTGCACTAATTGGCGTTGGGGTTGCGTGCGTCGTTGTCAGCAAGTTTTTGCCATCGGGAACCAGTGACTCTGCGCTGCAAACAATTGGAAGTTCGCTGGCATCAGGTGGGTTCGGATTGCTATGTGGTCCGGCTCAATCAAAGATTATAGATGCCATAAAAAAGCCGGTTAATGAGCAAGATTGGCAAGAACAGGTGTAGTCTAGATCAATTTTTGCATGTATAGCTGCTTCACCTGAAAAGGGCGTGTTTTTTTGTAAAAAGGAAGATTTTTCAGTCGAGTGTCGTTGGATAAGATGCCCTTGTCGGGTGTGACAGCTGTGGTTTCTTATTTGAGAAAAGCATTCTATTTGACGATATAGTCATCTTGCTTGACAAAAGCACTTCGCTCAACGATGTCTAGCGGGGGAAATTCCCATTTCTATGAAAAATAATATGCTTTTCTCGAATAAGAAGACTATATTTAGCGGGCAGATTCCCGTTTTTTGTGGAAGGGGAAGTATGCTTTTTTTGGGCAGGATGGCTGTATAGTCTGAAAAATGGTGCATACACTGAATCTGAAGTTCATTTTCACAAAAAAAATTACGAGTATACAATTTTAGAAAAATCTTGTAAGGTCGTCCGCAGTTGCTAACCTATCCCTGTTCGGAGTGATGAGTATGGCAATTAATGTATCCATAAATGGTTTCGGTAGGATTGGACGGTTGGTCTTTCGTGCGATTGTTGATTCTGGGAAATTTGGCAACAGCATAAATGTTGTCGCTGTAAATGATCTAGTCACGGCGGACAATTTGGCATATTTGCTAAAATATGATTCCACGCAGGGAAAATTCGATGGAGATGTCGCGGCAGACGGTGACAATTTGGTAGTCAACGGGCGTAGCGTGAAGTGCTTGGCTGTGAAAGATGGGCCAGCTGCGATGCCATGGGGGGATCTCGGAGTAGACATTGTTGTAGAATCGACTGGTTTATTTACACAGGATGAGAAGGCGGAGGGACACTTAAAGGCAGGCGCACGGAAAGTGATTATTTCAGCGCCTGGGAAGGGTGATCGCGTTAAGACGGTTGTTATGGGCGTAAACGACGATACTTTAGCGAGGGACGATGCGATCATTTCGAATGCTTCGTGTACAACAAATTGCCTAGCGCCAATGACAAAGGTGGTATTAGACAATTTTGGTATTATCGAAGGGCTAATGACGACCGTCCACAGCTACACCGCGACGCAGAAAACAGTTGATGGGCCGTCTGCGAAGGACTGGAAAGGCGGACGTTCCGCGGCGATGAACATAATTCCATCGACAACTGGAGCAGCAAAGGCGGTTGGTTTGGTCCTACCGGCCGTTAAGGGAAAACTCACAGGAATGTCATTTCGAGTTCCAACTCCAACGGTATCCGTCGTTGACCTAACAGTGCGCACCGAAAAGAAGACTTCATACGAAGAAATTTGTGAAAAAATGCGGGAAGCGTCCATCGGAGATCTTAGTGGCATTTTGGGATATACGAAGGACGAAGTAGTTTCAAGCGACTTCGTTCACTGCCCATTGTCGTCAATTTTCGACGCTGGGTCTGGTATTGGGTTGTCCGATCAGTTCTTCAAATTAGTCAGCTGGTACGACAATGAATGGGGATATAGTTGTCGCTGCGTGGACTTGATCAGTAAACTGGCGACGTTGTAGAATTGGTCTACCTTTGGGTTGCAGGTCATCTTACTCGGGAAAAGCATTCTGCCCAATGATGCTTGGCGGGCAAATCCCCTGTCTCTATAAAAAACAACACGCCCTTCTCAGACAAGATGACTACTATATAGTCATCTTACTCGAGAAAAGCATACTGAATGGCATCGGCAAGGGATGCAAAGAGATGGAGGATGGAGGAAAGTTTTCGCTTGGAGTTAGCCCAAAATTTTTCGATGGGATTG
>JAISXS010000032.1 GCA_031270385.1 Puniceicoccales bacterium
CAATCCCATCGAAAAATTTTGGGCTAACTCCAAGCGAAAACTTTCCTCCATCCTCCATCTCTTTGCATCCCTTGCCGATGCCATTCAGTATGCTTTTCTCGAGTAAGATGACTATATAGCTACGGGAGCCGGAGCTGCTGCTGAAGCTGTGCGCTGTACATTTGTGCCACCCATATTTTTTGGATGATCTGCGGCACCATGCGCAAATATCAAGCCGTGATTATTTTCTGCATTGGATGTTAATGAAATTAGCGAACCCGAAGTTTCAGCGATTTCTCTGTCGTCATCATTTTGGGAATGTAAAAGACTGAGGGGGCAACGAACGTTTTCCATAATATCTATCTTTCTAATTTTAAATTTCTCACATTCAAAAATCTGTGTATACGCATTCGCGCGCACAAACAAACTAACAATGAATTGGCAAGATATTTTTATATGTATATTTTTTCGAAAAAAAATACAAGAAAAAGCAGCATCAAAAATCACCGTTCACTCGCCATCGAAAGCATATAGTTATCTTACCCGAAAAAAGCATACTACTTTTCCATGAAAGCATGAATTTTCCGTTGGCGCGTCGTTGTATTAAAATGCTTTTCTCAAATAAGACGACTATACAACCGGGGCAGGTGGTCATGGATAATGCAGCGTTTCACAAACACCGGCGGACGCGGGATGCCATAGAAGAGGCTGGCTGTTCCTTGGTTTTCCTCCATCCCTACTCTCAGACCTCAATCCCATCGAAAAATTTTGGGCTAACTCCAAGCGAAAACTTTCCTCCATCTCTTTGCATCCCTTGCCGATGCCATCCAGTATGCTTTTCTCGAGTAAGATGAATATAAATATCGTTAGATAAAATGCTTTTCTCAAGCAAGACGACTATACAGCCGAATGTGAAAGAGACGATGACGAGTCACGTGGCATCAATTTTTGAGCTAAAGCAATTTAGGAGCAACCCTGTCATAAAAAACAATAGCACAAGATTTGATCCTCCATAGCTGATAAATGGGAGAACCATGCCCTTCGTCGGCAATAACCCGGTGACGACGCCGACGTTGATTATTACTTGGTAAGCTATCGTAAAAGCTATTCCGTAAGCAAGAAATTTTGCAAAATCGCTGCTAAGCTTTTTTGCACAATTACTGGCTACAACGAATAACGCAGCGTATGCCAGCAGCACCGCCGTCGCTGCCAATCCACCAAATTCCTCACCAAACACTGGAAAAATAAAATCGGTATGCGCTTCCGGTAGTGACGATAGATGCTGTCTCCCTTGGCCAATTCCACATCCAAATAAACCGCCGGAAACAAATCCCAACATTCCCTGCCAAAGTTGATATGCTCCTTCGAATCTGTTATTTTCGACATCGAGAAACGCAACAATTCTGCGCATTCTTGTCGGATTCAGATAAATTAGTACAGAAATCGCTAGAACACCACACGCCATGGCAACTAACATGTACGGCAAATGAGCCCCGGCTAGAAGCAGCAATGTAAATACCACCGCACCAACTAGTATGGCAGTCCCGTAGTCCGGTTCCAGGAGAATTAGGCAGCAAACCGCACAGGTGACGGCAATTGGAACAAAAAATCCTCTGAAAAATTCACCCATTCGCATGGAATTACCTTCTAAGTACCGCGCTATCCAAGCTATTACGGCGATTTTGGCGAATTCCGAAACTTGTACGTTGACGCCTCCGACGGAAATCCATCGGCGAGATCCATTAACAAATTTTCCAATGCTGGGAATCAAAACTACAACCAAAGCAACGGCAAAAATTAACAAAAATATTCCGCTATTCCTGCGCAAAAAATCCAATTTCACCAAACATCCACCCAGAAAAAATGGGATACCGATCGCGCACCACAGCAGCTGCCTAAGAAAATAATCTTCGGATCTTATGAACGACAGACTGGCACTTGATAGCGTGACAATGCCAAGACCTGTAAGCAACAACGCAGATGAAAGAATAAACCAACCAGACTTTCGCTGACTAAAATAAGCATAGTACTCTTCTAATCTGTCGATGAGCACTACTTCACCTCGATCACCGGGATTTCCTCAAAATTATTGAAAAAATCGTTGCTCCGTTCAGCGTTTGTCGACGCAGATTTCCTATCGAACGGAATTTTTTTCTGTGGTATCAAAAGCTTCTTGCCAACCTGCAAAGCCGATGACTTGTCCAAATTATTCAATTCTATCAAATCACTCTCCAGCACCTCGAACGTCTTGGCTATTTGACCGATAGAATCCCCGCTTCTTACGGTGTATTGGGCAACGCCGACGACCTCCTGGTCGGAAGTCGACTGAACGGATACATCCCTTGTGGGTATGGTCAATTTTTGACCAACCCTCAGGTGATTGGGATTTTCTATGCCATTTGCTTCACGCAAATCAGACTGCCTAACCCCAAAATTTTTCGCTATCACATACAGACTATCACCCTGCCTAACCGCATACTTTCCGTCGCCGCCCAGCTGCATCGGCGAACAGTCGACCTTCCAAGAGTTTGAATCTTTTACCACATGAGACGATGGCGGAACATTTAACTTCTGACCTATTTGCAACTGATCGGATTGCAAATCATTGGCCTTTCTAAGTGCATCCAGTGAAATTCCGCACTTTCTTGCTATTTTCGACAAAGAATCTCCGGCTTGCACGGTGTAAACAGTCATCGCAGCCACATCGGGCGGCATTGCGTCCTTTGCGGCCACATCTCCGAATACTTTCAGTCGTTGACCAACCACCAACCTGCTTTCATTTGTAAGCCCGTTCATCGAAATCAAATCGGATGGAGACATGTCGAATTTCCTAGCAATACCATAAAGAGTATCTCCTACGCAAACGGTGTACGTAGAAACCTTTTCGTGCAATTTCTCAAATTCTACATTTCCGACACTGGCGTCCGCGTGGACGGAATCAGCAACGGCTTGCTTTGGCTTCATAGGCTTTTTTCGTGCACTCGCTCCGTCTGATGAAATCTCAGGTGCTATAAAGTAAGCAACATTGTCATCCTTCTTCTTTTCAGCATCGCCAAATGTAGAGCACCCAGCCAGCGAGACGCAGATACATGCGATTAAAAAATTTCTGAAATTCATTGCCAAAACCTGGACGAAAGGATTACTATTCATTCGCCAAACTCAAACAAAAAACGCTATCCTCGAAAAATTTTCCGCGCTCTTCATAACTCTCGAACCAGTCGAGGCTGGAAAATCCAGGACTCAACAGAACGATATCGCCGTCGGTTGCCAGCGAAAAAGCGTGGCGCACAACGGCTTCCATCACCTCCTCCGGAGAATTGTTTTTATCAAAAACCTTACAAATCAATAAACTACCCATGTCCTGGTCATCCATCACGGCTTCGCATAGTTCCCTGCTGATGGTACCAATCAGAAGAAGCGCCTTAACTTTTCCACGAATAATTTTCAGGAACCCGTCGATCGGTTCGCCCTTTGACTTTCCGCCTGCTATCAAAATGACCGGCTCTATGAACGACTTCAGCGCACCGTTTAAAGCATGGAAGTTCGTCGCCTTCGAATCATTCCAAAATTCCACTGCTGCGCCATCGCCCTTGGAAATTTTTGCAACTCTCTGCAACCTGTGCGGCGGCAGTCGAAATGTTGCCGCTGCGCTCTGCAGGCTTTCCACCTGTAATCCAGCATATTGCCAAAATTTTTGCACGAGTGCGAAATTTTCTCGCTGCGCGTCTGTGTTTAAAGCCGAATCTTTCGGCAATGCATCCCATGATGTACAAACAACATACTTTCCAAAAACATCATCAGCCTTAGACTGTCTTGCAAAATCGTCGACGCTCTTGCCAACGAAACAACAAGTTTTCCCTGAATACGTCCCCCTTACAGCATTAATTAACTTTGCCTTGCAGCGAAAATATTCCAGCAACCCTCCATGGGCATCCAGGTGATCATCGGCAAAATTCGTCCAGAGCACATAATCCGGATGAAAAACTGTCGAACCCTCCATTTGAAAGGAGCTCACCTCCACCACGGCCAAGCCACCATCGACGTTAAAACCTGAATCGACGACCTCCACAAATGTTTTACCTATATTGCCACAAGAAACAGCTTTTTTCCCGCACAACCGCAGTGCGTGCTCTATAAACTCCACCGTCGTAGTCTTCCCATTCGTTCCGGTAACTGCAACGATCTTGCCATGCCAAAAACACGACGCAAACTCCAATTCAGTCAAACAACGACAGCCATTGAATCCAGCAATCTTCACCCATTCGTGGTGGCTCATAAAACTCGGACTGCGCACAACCAGAGGATACTTCGCCGCCTCATCTTCGGAAAATCGGCGATCTTCACCGAAAAATTCATCAAATACCTTGTACCGAATACCCCGATTTTCACAAAATTTCGCTACTGCCTTGCCGGTCACTCCCCCTCCGAAAATACCAATCGCCCCGGCGGAACTAACTACGCGCAAAACATCCATAGAAAATTATGCAAAATGCGATGGCCAAACAAATTGCCTGCAAAACGAATACAGTCCGCACAATGCCACGTTCGGTGTACCCCTTCAGTTCGAAATGGTGATGGAGGGGTGCCATCAAAAATATCTTTTTGTGAAAAAGCTTCTTCGATGTCACCTGCAAGGCAACGGAAAGCGTCTCAATGACAAAAACTGAACCAACCAAAACTATAGCAAATGGCTGTTTGAGTAGGATAGCAACGATGGCCAATAGGCCGCCGAGACCGATGGCACCAGTGTCGCCCATGAACACCATTGCCGGATGCGTATTAAACCAATAAAAAGATAGGCATCCGCCAGCAAAGCACGCGCAAAGCACGGCCAATTCGCTGGCACCACCTATGTACGTGAGAGATGATTTGTTGACAACACCAGCGTTGCAGGAGAAAAACGCTATCACGCCAAAAAAAATGAAGCACTGCAGCATATTCGTGATCGCCAGACCATCTATACCATCCGTTATATTGACGCCATTACTTGTGCCAGCAATGACGAGAAAATAGAAAATCGGCAAAATGACGGCAATCATTTCAGCGTCGACGCCTCTAATTTGCCGGGGCCAGTCGACATTTGTAAATATGTCGCCAATTGGCGGACTTTTCATCGCTAGCTTCCACACTCCCCAGGTTATCAGCGCCTGCACGAACAGTTTTTGCCAGGCTACTAAGCCCTTGGAATTTCCACGGATGATCTTCGCCGCATCGTCCACGGCACCCAGCAAGGAGCACGAAAGATAGACGAGCAGCGCTATTATTACCAGATCATTGAACGATGCCCAAAGTAAGGCGGCGGACAGCGACGCAATCAGGACTGAAATCCCACCCATCGTTGGGACACCAGCCTTTCCATTGTGCAAAATCGCCAGGGTGTGCACCTGCTGACGACTGCGAAAAACCTGGTAAATTCCGTGCCTAGACAAAAACCTTATTACCTTTGGCGTGACAATAAGCCCAAACAGAAGTGCAGTAAAGAAACCCCAGAGGCATCTTTTCTCAAGATTGCAATGCGCACCAAGGAGCGAAACTACCGGCGGGAATGGCCTTATATCCAACATAATTCAAATTTTCCTAACCAAAACCCAACGGGATGCGGTTAAACGGAAACACATGTACTATGCAAGACTTTTTATAGCAAATTGAAAAATTTTCGCACAAAAATTTGTCCAAATCCAACGGCCGCAAAACCTTTCACGAAATTTGTCGCTGACTCCGCATGCACAAGTGGACACGTATAGTCATCTTCCCCGAAAAAAGCACACCCTCTATTCCAAAAGACAGAAATCTTTTCGCAAAACATCGTTAGATAGAATGCTTTTCTCAAGTAAGATAACTATACTTAGCGGGAAAATTCTTCCTTTTATAGTCATCTTCCTCGAGAAAAGGCACACTCCTCATCCCAAAAAACGGGAGTTTTCCGTTAAATATCGTTGAGTAGCATGCCTTTTTCAAGTAAGACGACTATATAAAGAAAAACACGCCCTTTTCGGATGAAAAAACATACCACCTTTACACCCCACTGCTAAATATCGCCAAGCGAAATGCCTTTGTTGGACGTAACGACCACGCGTCGCATCTCAATTTTTACAGATTAAGCGCAGTGTAGAGTATTCTAAAAACTTTCTTAATCCCGGCATTTTTCACGGTTAGGGTTGATACGATGGTATTTCCGTGGCGTATGTTGCATGCGAAATTCACATCCACACTCAATTCACCGATCCCGTTGTCGTACGCTATTGGATCTTTTACAATTTCGCAAATGATTTTTCCCAAGTCTATTTTCCCGTCTGCAACGAAACCATCCGTGACAACACAAACAAACTCCGGTTTTTCATTGTACAGGTCAATTAGTCTGTAAATACCGTCACCGTCGGGGCTTATCGATAAAATTAGCACTTCATCGCAAACTGCAAAAATCTCCTTGCCGTGTTCTTCGTCGTTTGCTCTTTTCGCTGATTTTTCTTCGTAAATGGCAAAACCACCGTAATCTTCTAGCTTTCGCACCAGGCATGTTTTCGCGTTCGTCAGAAACTCGCAAAAATCCTCACTAAACGTCTTTTTTGTCACCGGATCTTTTTTAACGGACGCAAATACAGAAAGTCCATTCAACTTCGATATTGAAGCGGACACCTCACCATCCGAATGCGTCACCAATACACTGGCCAATCTGTAACCATCGCGAAATGCAAACAAGTCACACTCTCTTTTGGCGTGACATCGGCACACACAATTTTCGCGGACAGTGCGACACGGACAGGATTTCGCAGTACAATCGCATGATTCGCAACAACAGCATTCACCTACGCAGCAACCGTCGTCGTCGCAATGTTCCCGCTGCGACTTGGCTTCTGCAGCGTAAAGCGCAGTAATTGCTTCCGCAACATCCTCCGCCGTAACATTTTTACAAAAATTTACCTCCACGATCGAATCACATCCGTGGGCAACATTGTACAATTTTGAACACTTCTTTGCGCTATCTTCAAGCCTTTTGACGTATGAACTTCCGTCTTTTATCTTTATGTAAGAAGAAAGTTGAATTTTCGCAGCGCTGAATCTTAGTCCAAACGTTACGCTATCAATGCCGTCAACCGCCGCTAAGGCTCTGTAGGGCACACCATCAATGTGCTGCCAAACATTCTTGTCAGCTGCCATTACACGCACGACATCGTCGAATGCACGCTTAATGAATTTCCGGTCAACAATCGCAACGATGTCATCACCAGTTTCGATGCATTTCTGCGTGTCTTTTATCAAGGTTTCCATGAACGCTGTATCTGACAATACCTCCTGGCAGTCAGATCCGCCAAATGCCAACACCTTCCATTCGCCAAAGGACCGACTCGAATACCTGCCCAACGGGCGGCAACACAGGCCACTTTCTGGCGCATACCTGTCGCCATCCCTTCCGACGAGCACAACTCTGTACACGTACCCTTCGGACTGGCAGCTTTCGCAATCACATCCCACCACATACATGCCAAGTCTATCACGTTGTGAAATGCCAGCGCACGAAAAAAGATCAGATACTCTTGCCAGAAGCTTATCCCACTTTCGGTCTACTCTACGACTAACGTATCCAAACGCCGTATCGTATGCCGCGTCCGCACTGTGTTTTAGCCTATTTACTGAATTGGATTTTATGCAACACTCAACTTTCCAATTATGCCCTTTGCAACATTCATTCGCGTCTCCATCGGCGAAAGAATCACCGACAACCAAAACCGTAAATGAAAAAAGTATACACTTGAAAAAATTTTTCATGGGCCAAACGAAAACACTTTTTTCACAAAATTCAAGAAATTTCACAGGTTATGAAAATTTTTCCACGCATAATTTCACCGACAATCGTCGCAAAAAAACGTTGCATAAAAGCCAAAAAGCACAGCAAAAGTGGCTACAGTTACAGTCATCTCATCCGAGAAAAGCATACTATATGTAGTCATTTTCCCCGAAAAAAACGTACCCTCTATTCCAAAAAGGGGAATCTTTCCGCAAAATATCGTCAGACAAAATACGCACCGCCGCCGCTAACGACTATCAGGAACATCATCCACATCCAAATCCCGACCGGCGCGATGCGACAACTCGAATGCCCTGAGAAATTCCAAAGTTTGCCTAATTTCGCTATTTTTTACCCCCGCGGTTAACGCGACGGCGTTTTCTCGGACATTGCATGCAAAGTCCACGCTCGTACTCAGCTCATCGAAGGGACTGTCCTTCCCAAACCTATGGTACGCAATTTTGCCGAAATCTATTTTACAATCCGCCACAAGCCCGTCTTTCATGGCAATACTGCCGAATTTTGGTTTGTTTTTGTACAAATCTACCGACTTATGCATGGTATTGATGTCCTCGACACCTAGCGAAACGATCAACATTTCATCGGAGACAGCAACAAAATCCTTTCCGCGTTCCGCTTTAGTTGATTTGTTCGTCGCTTCCAATTCGTAAATGACAAAACAATCGTAATTTCCTAACTCACGTATGTTGGATATCCGTGTTTCTGACAGAAAGCCGCGAAAATCTTCGCTAAATGTCCCTCCACCACCTGCACAATTTCCAACGGAAGCAAAAAGCAGGAGTCCATGCGGTATTGTTCCACTAACAAACACCTCACCATCGCTATGCATCGCTAGTAATCTGAGAAATTCACAGTTAGCGTGAAGGGCCCCCATGTCCAACGACACGCGCATTTCTTCATGAGCGCACTGACACTGACTGGAGCAACACGGACAGGATTCCGAGGTGCAGAGGTGCGTTTCGTTATGGCAGCATTCACAACCTCCGCAGCAACTGCCATCGTGCCGCGGATTCCGACAACATTCACGCGATATTGCGCGTTGGGCCTCGATTGCGTGAAGTAACTCGAGGATACCATCAACGTCGCTGGATGTAATGTTTAGGCACAGATTTGCTTCTATTGCCGAATCATCGTTGTGGGCAAAATTATACAAACTGGAACGACTCTTTATGATATTGGCAATTTCCTTAGCACACACACTATCGTCCCCAATTTTTGCGACGCAGGAAAGACGAATTTCATTGGTGTCAAACTTCAGTCCAATCACTACCTTATCAACATCAAAATGTTCCACCAACGCTTTACAGTGCATCATTTTGTAACAATCGCTGAGAATTTTGTTGAAAATGCAAACCGCAAATTTATCACACTCGCCCTGCTGCGTGTCATCGGAGTGCATATCATCGGCGCGCATGTCAGCGAATTGCTCGCAGAAAATGGCGACAACGTTGTCATCAGTTTCTGGTCTTTTCTGCACATCCTCTACCAAAGTTTCCACAAATGCCGTGTCGTCCAATATTTTACAACGCATAGAGTCGTCAAATACCAACAATCTCCATCCATCAAAGGAGCGCGTTTCGTATTTGTTTGAAACACCTTCGAATCCATCGTCGTCACGCTCTCTACCGACAATGACGATTTTCTTGATATTTCTTTTGCGGCGACAACTCTTGCAATTGCAACCAATCGCATATATCCCAAACCTATCATTACTGCGTACACCAAATTTTGCGAGTAAACAAGGTGTCTCACGGCGAAGCGAATGCCAGAGCGCGTCAAGATCAGCATATATTCCACGCAACCCAGTGTGGAAGGCCGAATTGGCATCGCATATCAATGCACGTGGCGAAGGACACTTTATGCAAAACACCACATTCCACTCGTGCTGTTCGTTGCCTTCATTCGAATCCACAACGGCAAAAGCATTACTCGTGGCTAAAATCGTAAAGAAAAACGCTAAATGCCTGACGAAACCCCTCATGGCGTACGATTAAGACATTTTTGTGATAAAATTCAAGAAATTCCACAAACTGTAAAAGTTTTGTTACACACCTGCGTTGGTCCTCACAGCAAGGTGGTGGGCATTGTTTTTAGCCGATTCTCGGTGATCGACGGACTAGGATAAACTTTTGCCACCATAGGGCATTATAGTTGTTGCTAAAATTAATGCGCTGCATAGTCAGATTTTGCAGTGAGGTTGCAAAAATTTTTAGCGTTACAGGCTGTGAATTCCCGTCGCAAGGCTGAGGAAATGATAATATCCGGCGAGGTTACCGTGAATGGCACCATCGCGAAGATCGGAACAACGGTGGATCCCACGTGCGACATAATAGCTATAAACGGAAATGTGATTCCAAAGATAGCAGCCATCAACGGGAGGCGGCCACTCGTCCTAGTTTTAAACAAGCCAGTTGGCTACATATGTAGCCACGGGGACAAATATAATCGCACGACGATCTTCGACCTTGTTCCCAAGGAATTTGCGAAAAAAAAACTTATGTTCTGTGGAAGACTTGATAAGGACACGGAAGGTATGGTAATTCTAACTGACGATGGGAATTTCGCCCAAAAACTAACACACCCATCATTGGGCATAAAAAAACACTACGAAGCCGTTTTATCCCGTCCGTTGGAGAAAAATATTCGCCATTTGCTTCTGAGGGGTATTGAAGACAGTGGTGAATTTTTGAAATTCGAAAAAATAATATCCATCGGCCGGGGAAATATGAAAAACTTTGTCTTCGAAATCGTACTTTCCCAGGGAAGAAAAAACGAAATCCATAGGGCATTTGAGAACTGCGGAATTTTCGTGAAAAAATTGAAAAGGACACGCATCGGAGGGTTACCATTGCGTGGAGTTTCACCGGGAAGATGCAGAAAATTGGATGAAAAAGAAATAGAAATATTGGCAAAAACTACCTAATTTCATGGTTGTAAAACTTTTCGTTTGAAATTTGCCAAAATATTTTTTAACCTGCAGGCAAAATTATACATCGGAGTGTGCCATGGGAAGAATTGAAAAAGATTTGCTAGGAACCGTTGAGATACCGGATGGCAAGCTGTATGGCGCTTGCACACAGCGAACGTTGAACACCTGTTCCGTAAGTCGCCATACGGTTCCGTCGGAACTGATTTCCGCGATTTTGCTGGTCAAAAAGGCCTGTGCCATCGCCAATTTGAAACTTGGAAAATTGTCGGAGGAGAAAAAAACCGCCATAATCGATGCTGTGAAACTATTGAAAAGTGGAAAATTCAACGGCAACTTTACACTTGATATTTTCCAAAACGGCGCTGGAACATCGACAAACATGAATGCCAACGAAGTGATTTCGTTCCTGGCACGTCAAAATTTTGATATCGAAGTTCATCCGAACGACGATGTCAACATGAGTCAGTCTACGAACGATACAATCCCGACGGCAATGAATATTTGCTGCGCGGCTATAATAAAAAACCGCTTAATCCCGTCGTTGCACGCCATGTTCACCGTACTCTCGTCACATGCGGAGGAGTGGAGTGATTTGGTAAAAATTGGGAGAACACACCTACAAGATGCCGTTCCAATGACGCTTGGGCAGGAATTTTCAGCATATGCCAGACAAATTGAAAAATGTTTAGAACGGTGCGATCGCGGCGTGGAAATTATGAAAGAACTTCCAATCGGTGGAACAGCAATTGGGACCGGACTGAATGCGCCGTGTGGATTTTCTGACTTGGTGATTGGTGAAATCAACGACGAAACCGGGTTAAATTTCGTGCCGGCAAAAAATAAATTCTGCGAACAATCGTCCAGGGACTCGATAGTTGAACTATCAGGCATAATAAACTCATTGGCAGCAGCACTGGAAAAAATTGCCCATGATCTAAAGCTTTTGTCATCTGGTCCCACGGCTGGAATGTCGGAGTTATCGCTGCCAGCCACTCAAGCTGGATCATCAATAATGCCGGGCAAAATAAATCCTGCGATGTGCGAAATGATGATTCAGGCATGTCACTACGCCAATGGCATGATGCTTACCGCCCTTCTTGGAGCAAAGAGCAGCGAATTGCAACTCAACACCGCCATGTCGGTGACCGCCTATGCCATTATCGACACGATGACCGTCCTTTCAAACTGCATCAACAACTTTTCCAGATACTGCCTGAAAGGATTGCGGCCAAATGTGGAAATTTTGAGCGAAAACGCAAAAAAATCGCTGATGCTTGTGACAGCAGTTACGCCCATGATTGGGCATGAAATGGCGGAAAAAATAGTAAAAGAGGCGATTGAATCCGGAAGGAGTGCCATCGATGTCCTGAAGGAGAAAAACCTGTTGGATGCGAAAATAATAGACTCGCTGTGCGATCCGAAGCGTATGGTGAATAGCGAATTTGAACGACGCAGTAATATATAGTCATCTTTCTCGAAAAAAGCATTCTGCCTAACGATATTTAGCAGAAAGATTTCCGTTTTTTGAATAGGGAGTGTGCTTTTCTCAGAGAAGATGACTATATCGTTGCATTAGAATACTTTTATCAACTAAGACAACTAGCTTCAGATGCTTATAGTTGTCACACTCGACAAGGGCATCCCATCTAACGATATTTGACGGAGAAATTTTTCTTTTTGTAAAGAAAAGCGCGCCCTTTTCGAGCGAAACAGCTATATGGTTATCTTGCCCGGAAAAAGCATACTCCCTAATTCCAAAAAACGGGAATCTTGCCGCTATAGCAGTTCCGGTTAAGAAAGGCACAAAAAAGCATGGTAAAGTGCATCGCCAAGGGAAGAGAAAAGAGGCAAGATATCCCTGAGTTT
>JAISXS010000014.1 GCA_031270385.1 Puniceicoccales bacterium
TCCAATTTTCGGAGAAAACTCGCGTGCCTATGTTTTGTCCGCCATCGAGCAAGTTGATGGTATTTTCATATTCAAAAAGCAGAGGTTAGATCGCGAGATACTCACATTCAAACCGGACATTTATGTAAAATCCGGTGACTACAACATTGAAACAATGGACTCATCAGAACGAAACGCACTGCTATCGATCGGAGCGAAGATTCATTTCGTCCCATTTTTAAACGGGTTTAGCTCCACATCTATCCTTAGAAAAATCACAGAGTAAAAATATATAGTCGTCTTGCTTGACAAAAGCATTCCAGTGCAACGACACGCCAACGGAAAGTTCACGCTTGTATGGAAAAACAATATGCTCTTTTCAGGTAAGATGACTATAGTTATCTTACCTGAAGAAAGCGTATTTTTTTTCGTAAAAACATGAATCTTTCCGTCAAATATAGCTATTTCGCCTGAGAAGGGCGTGCTTTTCTTTATAAAAAGGAGAACCTCCCCACCAAATATCGTTGGATAAGATGCCTTTGCTGAGTGTGACGGCTATATATAAAATGCCTTTCTCGGGTAAGATTACTATAGTCGTCTTGCTTGAGAAAAGCATTCTATCTGGCGATATTTAGCGGAAAGATTTTCGTTTTTTTGGAATAGAGCGTGTGCTTTTTTCGGGGAAGATGACTGTGGCGTACGAAAACGAAGTTTCCGCCGTCGGGGGCTAAGTTTTTGATTCATTTTTCATTTCCGAAAATACGATATATAGCGTGCTCGTGATGATTACTAACGCCCCAAATATCGTGTTTTTGCTGGATTTTTCCCCAAAAATCACAAATCCGACCGCGACAGACAGCACCAGTTCAAGGTATCTGAGCGGTGCCGTTGCCGAGACGTCGATGTGCTCAAATGCTTTAAGTATGCAGTATAGGAGTAGGTTCGCGCCGAATCCGAGGACTGCAAATAAGCAGATATCTCGGACGGACGGCCATATCCAGTAGCACGTAGCAAACGGTGCTGCCAAAAAGGACGTTATCGTAGCCGTGTAAAAAACCATTGGAAAGACTCCTTCTCCGGTGACAAATTTTTTATTGATCGTATCAAGTGCAGCGAATAATGCCGCAGAAAGCAATAGTGTTACTGCCGCGAATGTCGCAAATTCAGTATTGCTTGGCTCTATGACTACACAAACTCCGATAAATCCGATGGTTGTGGCGATTATTTTACCGCGTGTTATTTTTTCATTTAAAAATACGCTAGCAAAAATTAACGTGAAAATAGGAATGACGAAATTTAGTGCCGTCACCGTGGAAATTGGCAATTTGCCCAATGCCGAACAATATAGCAACATTGCCAATAACAATAACATCGCTCGTATGAGGTGTAATTTCGACACGCGCACAATCGTGGCCAACGCGTTTTCGCCGCGGGGGATCACGGGTAGCAAACATATCGTCGCAAAAGTGTACCGCAAGAAGACGATCTGAGCGACTGAATATTCGCCACCGAAAAATTTCATCAATGCGTCGTTCGTCACGGAGACCACCAAACTTGCCAAATACCACGCAATTCCATACAAGTAATTTCTTTCCCACTTCGCCGCGAACACTTTGTAAAACATTGCTCCAAATGCCGCTAAGTCAATGCTTTTTGGACACTTCCAAAACTTTGCAAGGGAAGTATTATCACTTGTTTGTTGACATTCGCTACACCGTGAATTTTGTTAACGATGCTAACGATTTTTACGGCGTTTGCAATATGAAGAAATCGATGGTAAAATTGTCGAAATTTTATTAAAAAATTGAACAAATTCGGTCGGTGGATTTCATTTCCATGTAAAACGCTGACAAGAAAATTTTCACAAAAATATAAACGAAAGCTTGATACCAATGGATAAAATATCGCCCAGAACAATTAAATCATCACCAAGAACAATCAAAACATCACCCAGAGTAAGCGATACATCGCCGAGCAATATTCCGTCGACTGAATCGCTAATTGAAAGTGCTAGCGTATTCAGCGACATAAGCCTTAACTTGGAAAGCAGCGCGTCACTCGGGGACGTCATCGACATGAAAGAAAGAATCAGTGGCACAAAAATCTCAAGTAGGAGCGCGTCAGCCCCTCCGTCAACGAGGTGGTTAAAAAATGCCCCCACGGAGAAATCCGGTCTATGCAGCTACCCACAGACACGATGCGGACGGCTAGCGCTGTCGCTACCGAAATGGGGGTAAGCTTATAGCCATCCCATCAAAAAAAAAGCATATTTTCCCACAAAAACGGGGGGTCTCTCGGGCAGACGTCGTCCCATAAAATGTTTTTTCCTAGTAAAATAATTATACAACTTCAAAGACGCGGAGCAACGGCAGCGTATGCCGTGCAATGCAAGATGTAGCATGGAATAAATTTTTATGAAAATTTACAAAATTTCTGCAAAAGCGGCGAACGAGTAATCAACCAAATAACCCGAAACCGTTGCGGTGAATAAAAATGCTGACTATTTTTTGAAAAATCTTTCCCTGCGCAGTGATGGTATCGCAAAAGGGACGGAAGTCGCATGGCAAACGGCGAAGAAGTTTTGATTCCAAACGCCGCCGCATAACGCTTGGCATAGTGGTTTTCGTTTTCGCGGCATTGTTGTTGGCGGCGTTTATCGACTTCTCTCCCAATCAGACCAAACTTATCAGCGCGCGTTCCCATGATCCACACGGCAGTGCGAATATTTTCGGAGATTTTGGTGCGAATTTTGTATTTTTCGCGATGAGGTATTTCGGTTTCGCCGCATGGTTGCTGCCATTTTGCCTATTTATGGTCGCTGGCATGCTATTCCGATCGGAGACAAAACCACTTAACGCCGGTAGAATTGTGGCGATTACCGCCATGCTCATAGGAGCATCCGGATTCTTGGAATACGTGCAGGGAAGATACATGTCCACGGACGAATTTTTAAAATTTTCGGCAAACAAATTTTCCGTCGGCCTCGGTGGTACAGTGGGATATTTCGCGTTTCGCTACGTTGCGGAAAGGATCTTTGCCAGCGTGGGTAGTGCAATTCTAATGTTCACAATTTTTGCCATAGCGGCGCAATACGTATTCATAAAGGGAACATCGTTAGATTTGGTGCTCGAAAGAAAGATGCGCCAGCACGGCCATTTCGGATTAGTTGTGTTCAGAGGCATAAAACTTTTTTTCCTGTCGACATACGCGGCACTGATGTGGATTCCCAGGAAAATTTCCAGTCTGGTTTCATGGATTTTTGCGAAAACGTTTTATAAAAAAACTGAAAAAATTGTCAAAAATAGTAAGATCAACGGCATGGAAACCGGTGCTCAAAAGGGAGAAAAAAATACCGCCAATACTCGTGAATACGCAAAGGACTACACATTTCCGTCCATAGAGCTGCTACAAAGGGCAAAAAGGATATCCAGCGATGACGATCACAGTGCCGTTTCCAGGCAATTGGTGGACACTCTCGCCCAATTCGGTATCACCGTGCATCCTGGGGAAGTTCACGTCGGTCCCGTAATAACGCGCTACGAAATTTTGCCTGCCCCGGGTGTACGCGTGGAAAAAATTGTAAGTCTTGATAAAAATATTGCCCTAAATTTGTGTGCTCAGTCTGTCCGTGTACTCGCGCCAGTCCCTGGCCGCGGATGTGTTGGTGTTGAATTGCCGAATCGCAACCCACAGATGGTGTGCTTGCGTGAAATTTTAGAATCTCAGGATTGGCTGGCAACGAAGTCCGATATCCCCATGGTCCTTGGCAGGGGGACTACCGGAGAACCGATAATAAACGATCTAGCGAAAATGCCTCACCTGCTAATTGCTGGGGCAACTGGGTCCGGAAAAACTGTTTGTATAAACGCGATAATTGCGTCGCTCGTTTACCACTCAACTCCGAATGACCTTCGGTTCATTATGGTAGATCCCAAAATCATCGAAATGCAAGTGTTCAACAGGTTGCCTCACATGCTGATCCCAGTCGTAACCGATCCAAAAAAAGTACCAAACGCACTGAAATGGTTGATATCGGAAATGGAACTGCGCTACAAAATTTTTGCAAAGGTCGGTGTTCGCAACATTGCAGGTTTCAATGCAAAAATGCTGAAAAATTCCAAAGGAGTTGCCCGTGCGGAAAAACTCGATCGCTCACTTTCTCAGGAGGAACGTTTAGCGGGTATCAGTACCGTTCCAAGGACATCCGAAAATATCGCAATTCCAAACAAAAAAATCCCATACATCGTGTGCATAATAGATGAGCTAGCGGATTTGATGATGGTTGCATCGGCGGATGTGGAGACGTGCGTGGCAAGACTAGCCCAGTTGGCACGCGCTGCAGGAATTCACCTAATTTTGGCGACGCAACGGCCGTCCGTAAATGTCATAACGGGAGTAATTAAGGCCAACTTGCCGAGTCGCATAGCATTTAAAGTAGCATCGAAGGTCGACAGCAGAATAATTTTGGACGCCGGTGGGGCGGAATCGTTGCTCGGAAGGGGAGACATGCTATTTCGACCGCCGGAAGCGAGCGCGTTACTCCGAGCGCAGGGAGCGCTTGTTTCCGATGACGAAATCAATAAAATCGTAGATTCCATGTGTGCAAAAAACGGAAAGCCCATTTACGCAACGGATGTCCAGACCATGGTAGAATGCGGCGAAGATAGGGACGGCTCTTCCAACGAAAGTCTGGAAGATGACGTGATGCAACGGGCATTGGAAGTAATACGGAGCGGTGATCGCGTATCCATATCATTGTTGCAGCGAAAATTGAAGATCGGATACACCCGCGCTGCCAGAATAATGGAGGTATTGGAAGCGAGGGGACTAATTGGGAAGCAAAGCGAGCAGCAAAAAAAAGACGGGACATGAAATCCCTCAGCTGGCAAGGGAATAGCTTGTATGGTCGTCTTACTTGAGAAAAGCATTCTGTCTAACGATATTTGACGGAAAGATTCCTGTTTTTTTGGAATATAGAGTATGCTCCTTTCAGGTAAGACGATCACACGCCGACAGAGCCATTTTTTTACATGATATTTTTGTGATTTTTTTTTGAAAATTTGTTTGGCTAATTTTTTTCATTGACATAGCAACTTTGGTCTGAACTGCGGCTGCTCTTTATAGCAATTCCCCTTGACGAGGGCGTTTAAAAATATAGTAGGTAAGAGCGAGATGTACTATTCGAAAGATCTGAGGGAAAAGGTAGTAAAGTATTTCGAGAATCACAGAGCGAA